>CAYRBI010000040.1:0-37236 GCA_964422415.1 uncultured bacterium
GAGGCAAGCCAGGTGAACACGACCTGATGGGGGTATTCCTGCAGGAGCTGGTGTGGGAGTGAATTAAACTTCCCCGATGTCCTCCTCATGGATGAAGGCGGGGACACCATTGGGGAGGCGGATGTGGGCATAGCCATTACGGAGATCGAGGATCTGAACTTGGGTGCCAGAGTTGAGCTCGAGTAGTGGTTGGTCTGAGTTCGGGGCTGCGGTGGCGCTCACGGAATCGGTCAAGATGACTCCCTCGCGTTGCGGTTCCTCGACCCAAATCTTGAACCCAGTCGATACCACCTGGAGTAGGAACAGGACTACTACCACTCCACGCAGATATCCGAATAAAACCTTTTCTGTAAACTTCAATCCGAGAGCTTTCACCAGCAGCATGACCGCGAAACAGACGCTTGTAAAAGCCAACAGCCATAGAGTCTCGTTCAGGGTAGTCTGACGGTGCAGGATGAGCAGGGTTTCCAGTGAACCAGGCAGACGGTCTGACTTAATTTCCTTATCGATCAGAAAAGTGCGTGCATAATCCAGGTTGTGAGCAATATCGGGATCGCGTGGATGTAACCGCTTTGCTTTCTCATAAAAAAGAATCGCACGTCCGAAATCCCCGGTCCGGAAATAAGCATTGGCCAGGTTGAAGAACAGATAGCCATTACGTCCGCCACGATCCACAATGGCTTGGTAATAGGCAATCGCCTCCTCGAATTGATCCTTCTCATAGGCTTCATTCCCCAAGCGGAAGATCTGAGAGTTGCCCATGCCAGTGATATCCACCTCGACCGCATCCTTCGCCTTGGCGGGAGAGGAAGGAACAGTTGGTTTAGCCTGTCCCGCATCCAGGGGCACTGGTTTATGGTCATCCTCGATGATGAAGACATCATCCGAGGCTGGAGCAATTTTCGGGTCCGCCACGGGAGCGGAAGGATCCTTCGCATATGTTGTGGGACAAGCACTCAGGAAGAGGAGCGAGAAGAGAAGTAATAAACGCTTCATGCGATCTTCCTCACTTCCACTAACAAGTTCCGGACACGTTCCAGCAGGGCACCTCTCCGTTCGGGGTTATCCGTCCCGGGAGCGAAACGCAGTTGATCCATCTCTCCGAGGGTGTCCGCCAGACGATTGAGCAAGTCTGGCGTGATGTGAGTTTCTTTCATCCCCACCCTACCCGTGTGGGCTTGGAGCAGCTGGTCCCGAGTCATGCCGCGCGTGGAAGATCCCAACTGTGCGGAGAGGAGTTCATGAACCGCCCCCTCGAGTTCGGTGTAGAACTCACCTCCGCCAGAGGCGAGTAGCTTCTCCGCATGGGCAAGACGGGTTTTCACACTTCCCTTGGCCCGGATCTTTCGTGAAACCCCTGGATTGCGTACGAGATAATCCTCCCGCCGGCGTTTAACCACCACTCCCAAGAGCGCGAACCAAGGCACTGAACACACAGTCCAGAAAGCCGCCGACTGATATGCCGGCGCTGCTTCATCAGCCAGCCGGACTCCGGTGGTGCGGATGTGGCGGAAATCCTCGCCAGTCACCCGGATACGTTTCCGTTTCCCTTGTAAATAAGTCATCGCCTGACCCTCATCGGGTTTCACATCCAGGTTGAAAGGACCCTGTTTGAGGGTGACATACCGTCCATCACCAGAGCTAAAATAAGAGAACTCGACCGGATTGAGGACAATCTTCCCCTCTTTCCGTGCGATCAGGACATAGTCATAGGACACTTCACCGAAGAAACGGTCATCCCGGTAAGCAACATTGTCCTTGCGGTCAGATTCAAAGACCTCAATCCATTCGGGGAACTTGAGATCTGGCTGTTTGATTGAATCCAGATTCCCGCTGCCTTTGATGGTGAGTTTCAGGTTGAAGGTTTCTCCCACCGAGACCTGACGTTTGTTTAGATCGGCGGTCAGGGTGAAGGCTTGGCCAACCGCACCTGAGAAATTAGCGGGGCGCCCCTCCTCAGGCAGTGGCTTGACAGTCACCTTGACCGGTTGAGAAACCACCGGTCCCCCACAAATCTGGTCAATGTCTTGTCCTTGTCCCATAGAGAAGACCTGGTCGAAAAGATCACCCGATCCTCTGCGCCGGCCCGCCCGGACTTGCCCGCGCAACCGTACCGAAGGGATGGTGATCTCACCCGGTTCAAGGGGGTAAATGACATATCGTGCCCCCAGGAGACGTTCATATTGATTCCCATCCAGAGTCACAATCTGGCTCGAATCAGACAGGAGTTGCTGATCCACCTTGCGTGCTCCGAAGGGCTGTAAAATTTCCTCCAAATTGGCGCTGGGGGCTCCCAGAAAATCAACCTTGCCATGATAGAGGTAGAGGTCATAGGTTAACTGCGCGCCTTGCCAGAGTTCGGTCTTGTCCACCACCGCCTCTAGGAATACGGGGGGACGTTTCTTGCCAGGATCAGTTTTGGCCACTTCACTGGCTTCGATCGCCTCCATGTGGACTGCTGGGGCGGTTACCCCCTCCGCCTTGATTCCGGCCAGTTCAAAGGCGCCCTTGCGGACCGCACGTCCATTGTATGTGAACACCTTGGTAACCTTGCCAGGAACGATCATTGTCCGTTGAGTATGAGCATTGAGGACCAGGGCCATTCCGGGGATAGTCGGAAGTTCGGGTTCAGGCGATGACCCGACATCGACTGTGACATGAACCTGCACCTCAAAAGGATCATTCACCAGAACCCGGGTGGGAGCTATGACATTGACCGATAGGACCTTGCCATACGCCGTACTGGCCAGACAGGCCACGAACAAACCCACCCACAGGTGAATGAGTCTTGTGGAGTTGGCACCAGGGAGGTGAACTCTCACCAATCTTTCTCCGATTTCTGACGTTGTCTCGAGCGGACACGCGGACGTTGCTCGGGAAGATTATCCAAAAGGTTGCGTGCCATCTCCTCGCTGATAGAGAGCATCTGGGTGGGCTCAGGGGTGGGCTGTTGTTGATCTTGGGCTTTGCTCTCTCCTTCCCCACCGGTGGGGCTGGGAGTGGGCATCTGAGCCATCGGCTGTGGAGTGGGCGTTCCCTGTTCTTGCTGTTGTTGATTCTGTTGATCTTGCTTTTGTTGGTCCTGTTTCTGTTGGTCCTGTTGTTGCTGTTGCTGTTGTTGATCTTTATTCTGTTGATCCTGGTTTTGTTGTTGGTCTTTTTTGTCTTGGTTTTGCTGTTGGTTCTGTTGTTGGTTCTGTTGCTGCCGCCGCATGAGGTTCTTGATTTCACGGCGGATCGCTTCGATATTGTACTTAGCGTCGGTGTCCTCGGGAGTGCGTTTGAGGGTTTCCTGGTAGTCCGCGATACATTCCTCCAGTTTCTTGACATACACCTGCGCTGGGTCACCCTCTTGAGACTGAGTCTGGGTAGCGCCCGCCACCATGCCCGCCTCGAAGGTCCGTTTGGCGGTCTTGTATTTCGCATTCCCCAGGTTGTAGTAAGCGGAGGCCGCGGTCTTGGGATCATCGGCGCGGGCAGCCTCGGTAAACTCCTCGACAGCTTTGTCAAACTCATCTTGACGGAAATAGGCCGAACCAAGGTTGTACCGTAACTCGGCCGAAAGCGGTTCAAGGTCTTGCGCCTTCAAGTATTCCTGCGCGGCGAGAGAGAAGTCCTCAGCCTGATAAGCCTCATTACCCGGTTTGGCGATATCCCGCAGGAAAGGATTGGACTGCGCGGGCGCCACCGCCATGCCTGCCAACATAATGGCGAGTCCCCACTGCAACCACACCCGGGACAAGGGCCGCCGTATTGTCACAAGCCTGGATAGTTCGCTCATGCGGCTTGTTCACTCCCCTCTTCCATATCCTTTCCATTACGGCGCTTCCGGCGGTCTGAAAGGCATGGCTCCACCATGAGCAATACCAACCCGATAGCCAGCGGAATCTGGAAACGATCTTCATATACCGTAGTCACATTTGATTCCAGGTCTTTATCCTCTTGCTCACGGATTTCATCGTAGATGTCCGTAAGCTCTAATTGGCCCCCAGTCGCCTGGTGCCAACGTCCACCAGTCTTGGCCGCGATTTTCTGGAGAGTGTCCATGTCGAGCTTGGTGGTGACAACCTCCCCCTTGTTATCCCGCTTGTAAACCTTCCGCCCATCCGCGTCCACCGCCGGGATGGGAACCCCCTCCGGTTTACCGATCCCGATGGAATAGATGGTAACTCCCTGTGCGGCCACCTTCTCGGCCACCGCTACCGGGTCGCCCTCATGCCCTTCTCCATCGGTAATCAGGATCAGGTTCTTGTATTTCTGTTCTTGTTCGACAAAACAACGCGCGGCGACATCAATCGCCTCGGACAAGTTAGTTCCGGGAGAGGGCAGCCACTTGGTATCCACCTCATCGAGGAAGAGCGCCGCGGCGCCATAATCCAAGGTCAGCGGACAGAGAACCTGGGCTTCTCCTGCGAAAGCCACCAGCCCAATACGATCCCCCTCCAAAAGGCGCATGAAACTCTTGATCTCTTGTTTGGCCTTGCTCAGGCGGTTGGGCTGAAAGTCCTCGGCCATCATACTTTCGGAAAGGTCCAACGCGATGATGATATCCTGGCCGGTGCGGTGAAGTTCACGAGTACGGATTCCAAACTGTGGGCGTGTCAGGGAGAGCAGTAAGAACAGAATACCCACCACGATCAAGACTTGTTTCCCGATCTGACGTCCACGGTCAATACCGGTGATGAGCTTGTCCACGAGGACCGGATTGCCAAAGGTGTTGAGCGCGGCCAAACGTGCTTTCCAACGTACCCGCAGAAACACCACCACAAAGGGGATGAGAAGCAGGAAGATGATTAAGTTGGGTGATCCAAATCTCATGGCAGTACCCTGTAAATGGTCTGACCAAGCAGAAGTTCCAGCAGAAGGCACAATGCTGCAAGACCAGCAAAGATTCCGAACAATTCACGGTAGCGGTGCTCCCCCAGATCCTCAAACTGGGTCCGTTCGAGTTTATCAATCTCGCCAAAGATGCTCTTGAGTTCTTTCTGATCGCCGGCGCGGAAATACTTACCCTGGCTAACATCTGACATTTCGGTGAGCGATTTTTCATCCAGATCCACATCCACATTCTGCCAACCGCCTCCCAGAAATGGGTGCTCAACCCAAACCGGAGCCGAACCAGAACGTGAACCTGTTCCGATGGCATAGATCTTGACCCCTTGGATCTTGGCAATATTGGCGGCCTGTAATGGGTCAATCTCCCCGGCGTTGTTCATACCATCCGTGAGCAACACAACGATGCGGCTCTTGGCTTGAGAGTTTTCCAGCCGCTTTAAGCAACGCGCGGTGGCCAGCCCGATCGCGGTTCCATCGGGAATGGTCCCCCCCATCGTGAGCGAAACTCCTTTAAGAATTTCCAGCAGGACATCATGGTCCAAAGTCATCGGGCACTGGGTATAGGCATCACCCGAGAAAACCACCAAGCCGATCCGGTCGTTGGGACGCTTGCTGATGAAATCAGCGGTCAGTTCCTTGGCGACATCCAGACGGTTCCTCTTTTTCAGGTCCAGGTCCATGGCCTGCATACTTCCAGAGCAATCCAGCGCGATGAGGATATCGACTCCCTCAGCATAGTTGGCCTGGAGAATCTGCTCCGAGGTCTGGGGGCGCGCCGCCGCAATGATCAGCAGGGCCAAAGCCAGGAGACGCAAGGCGGTGACCGAATGACGGAGTTTGATCGACGCCGAGGGGCGGATCTTGCGCAGTCTTCCCAGATCGGAAAATCGTAACGCCCCACGCCGTTTTTTACGGATCCACTCCCGGCACCAGAGAAGCACGGGTAACAGGAGCAACAAGAGCAGGATCAGAGGATCAGCGAATCTCATGCGACCTCCCTCCGTGCTTCATCCTTGTCATTCTCTTGTTCATCCTCCCCAGATTGAATCAACACTACCCGCCGAGTCGTTTCGACAATCGAGATAGCGGTATTCACTAGTTGAGACAAGACTGTCTTGGGCAAGACCGCCTTGGCGAACTTCAAGAGGTCGGTGTTGTCCAGGACCTCCATAACTGGGTTGGACATATCCGGGCCCTTGGGTTGCATGAATGGATGCAAACGGGAAATGACACCGGGCATCTGCTCGTGGATTTCCCAAGTGGTCATCTCCAAAGCCGGGAAGGTGTATCGCCGCTCAAGGTATTCCCGTAACGCCTCCGAGAGTTCCAGTCCAAAGGTGCGGCAATTCTCCTGGGGGAGATCCCCCTCCAACGAATCCAGCAAGGTTTTCAGGGCATTGAGACGTTCAAGCGCAACTTCATCCTCTGGCCGGGGGGGAGCCGCTGCAACCGGACCCGCGAGAGAACGGTGCCGCCATCTCCAGATCCCATAGATGAGGGCTAGCAACACCAGTACGCCCACACTCACGGCGATGACACGGCCGGTCAGAATCCCCGAGAAGACCGGAACCGGAGCCTTCAGGCCGCGGAGTTCATATTCCTTCTCGTCCTCCGGAAGAATGCTCTTGACCTTGATGGACATCGGCTGAGTGGTGAGTTCCTGGGTAGCGCCAGTAGGGAGAGTGATCGGAATCCTCAGCGGGGGAATGGTGTAATCTTCGGGGGTGAAGGTAGAGAGGGTATAGGTGTCAACGATCTTCCAGCGTTCGCCAACTTTCTCTGGCTCACCCCGTTCAAAATCGAGAATCTGGAATCCTTCGAGTCCTTGTCCCCACTCTGGTTTCTTGACCTCGACTCCATTGGCATAGTCAACCGTGAGGGTGTAATGGATCTGATCCCCGATGGTGATCTCGGTGCGGTCTACCTGAGCTTCGACCGAAGCGGGAGCGGCATCCTGCGCCCACACGGGAGGAGCAAGGACAAGGCAGAATAGGAGTATGGCAGTGTAACGCACGGTCCTGATCAGTCCTTTAACCTGTTGGCGTAAACCCGTACCTGGTGGGCTTTCATCAACTCAGCCACTAGTTCCATCCGGCGTTCCTCCTCGCGTTGCTGGCGGAACTCCGAATTGATCTGGTCTCTTGCATCATCAAACGATTTATCCGCCTCGGGAGTCTTGGAGAGAAGCGTAATCAAGTGATATCCCTTGCTGGTTTTCACCGGTCCCGCGAGCTGACCTACCTCCGCAATGGAAAAGGCGGCAGTGGCAAACTCTTTCGATTTGCCAATCCCCGGAACTGGGATGTCCAGCGGATCAAAGCCTTCCTTTTTTTCCAGGGGGAGACGCGCCTGTTGGAGTTTACCGAGTTTCCCACCGCTATCTTTGGTACGGGTATCCTCGGAGAAAGTCTTCGCCACCTCGGCGAAAGGAGACCCCTTTTCGATGGCCGCCTTGGCCTCCAGACAACGCGAGGCGTCGGCTGTAAGAATGTGAGCCACCTCGACCGAGGCCGGTTCCTTATAGTGATCCTTGTGGGCTTCGTAGAAGAGGTTCATATCCGAGTCGGATAAGGAAACCTTCGCGGCCACCTCGGATTGATACAGTTTGGAAGCGAGTAGCCCCTCCTCGACTGAGCGCTTGCGGCGTTGGATCTCCGGATCCCGGTCCAAGCCCTTGCGTTTGGCGGCCTCCGCGAAGAGGCGTATCGACAGCATTTCCTGGAGAAACTTATCTCGTCCTTCCTCGCCACCATACATCTGGTCACGGGACTGCTGGGGAATACCCTTCCAGGCTTCTTCAAATTCGGCGCGGGAGATGGTGACCCGGTCACCGATGGTAGCGAGGACATCCTTCTCCTCGACCTTGGTTTCTTCAGTCGCTCCTTCGGTCTTGAGCTTGCTGGCCTCGACCAACTCATGCTCCGCCGCGCCCGTGCGTCCGAGTTTTTCCAGGCATTCGGCGGCGAGTTTACGGGATTCCTTCACGATCTGCGGATCAGCATCCTTGTACAGGTCGGTGATACGTAGAAAATGCGCGAGAGCCCCCTCGGCATCGCCAACCTGATCGAGCAGCATATTGGCCGTGTTGAAATCGATCTTGGCCTTCTCCGGATCGGTGAGGCTGGCCTGCGCTAGATATAGATCGTAGTTCTCGGCGGACTTGGCATAGAGCTGATTGGCCTTGAGCGCGGCGGCATAATCACGGATCCGGTCCGTTCCCACCGTGGTTTCCGTACCAGGACCGGCTCCGGCTTTGACATGGATCTGGTATCCCACCAGGCCCAACAGGGCCACTACGAGGAGTAGGACCAACCAAGTCAGGCTTTCCTGACGCTTCATCGAGACATCTCCTTGGCGCGGTGTTTGAAGAAATTGATGAGGGGCAGGACATAGTCCTTACCCGTGTTGAGAGAAATCGAGTCCACCGAGAGCGACCGGAAGGTTTTACTCCGGCTCTCGATATCAACCTGAGCATACTTGGCGAAGAGACGGCGGACCTCAGGATCGGAGGTGTCAATCACGATCTCCTCGCCGGATTCGGCATCCTCGAGTTCAAGAATCCCAATCGGCGGCATATCGCTCTCGCGTGGATCGGCGAGTGTGATGGAGATGACATCATGGCGCTTGTTGGCGATAGCGAGAGGTTTGTGATAGTCCTCATCGGTCATGAAGTCGGATACTAGAAACACCACCGACTTGCGTTTCTGAATCCGCTGAAGAAATTGCAACGCGCCCGGGATGTCGGTGGCCTTGCCAGTGGCGCGGAAATAGAGCAAGTCGCGGATCAAACGCAACACATGCGACTTCCCTTTCTTGGGAGGCACATACAGTTCGATCTGGTCGGTGAAGATGATCAGGCCGACACGGTCATTGTTCTTGATCGCGGAGAAGGCCAAGAGGGCACAGATCTCGGCGGCCATTTCCCCCTTCATCAACGAGGTAGTTCCGAATTGCGAGGAGCTGGAGGCATCCACCAGAAGCATCACGGTGAGTTCGCGTTCCTCGACATAACGCTTGACATGCGGAATACCAGTGCGCGCGGTCACATTCCAATCAATGGAACGCACATCATCGCCAACCATGTACTCACGCACCTCATCGAACTCCATCCCGCGTCCCTTGAAAACGGAATGGTATTCGCCTCCCAGGACGTCATTAACGAGCCGGTTGGTGCTGATCTCGATGCGGCGGATTTTTTTGATAAGTTCCTTGGGGAGCATGGTATATATCCAAAGCAACCGCTTTTTCTGTAAACAGTCTCACTTCCCTTTTTTGGGAAGATTCAATGTCTTTTCATTGGATCTTCGGATTTCCGCCGCAATCATCTGACCGTTGAGGAGACCGAAATCGATTTCCTCATCCCATTCACGAAAAGACTCTATTGGTTTGTTTTTGGTCTCCTGTCTAGAGAGCCTACGGTGGGCTCGGAGTGTCGCGCGATCACCCTTGATTTCGGTGGTAACCTCCCCCACCGTATCAAGTGCCGTAAGGTATACAAAACCCATGCTACCGACATACTGGACGAAGTTTTCTCGAGTCGTTGAATGGACCTCATTCCCGCTAACCGACTTGATCAAGCATGATGGGGCTAGGAGATCTTCGAATCTGTGACTTCCATCCATTCCAAAGACATAGGCGGTGGTGGTAGCAGAGCACGGAACCGAGCCAGCCATTTCATAGACATCCTTGGAGGGAGATATGTTTGACTGAAAACTCATATACCGTTCCTCAAACACATTGATCCCTTCCTTGGTGATCTTGTCCATGAATAACGTCTTCTTCCGGAAATTGGCTCCCAGTTCTAGAGTGACTACATTGTCCGCCCAACACCCCTTACCCGACAGTCGAAGCAACGAACGCCCTGGTTTAAGGGGTATGGTCACCCCCATCCTGCCTTCACAGTCTGCGGGTATTTCAACCCTGAAATACGGTGCCGCCAAATCTGGAACCGAAAACACCTCAACCGCAATGTCCACTTTGTTTTCCAGACCATTGAGCCGGTAGTCAACTGGCTGGATCAGCCAAAAGAGCCGTGCTTCTTTACACAGAGTGTCGTTGGTTATCTCACACTCATGGACCTTGTACCACTCCGCTGAACTTGCCTTAATTTCAGCCCACTCGACCAAAGTGGTCAGACCTGGACGCGCAATAACTGGCTCCGATTGACAGGTGGTGCCAACAAAAAAAATCATGACAAGAGCAACAGCCATCGTGCTGATCTCGATGCGGCGGATTTTTTTGATAAGTTCCTTGGGGAGCATGGTTTTTATTGTCCTCTAGTTCAGCACTCCCTCACTGCTTTCCCTTCTCCGCCGTCCCTTCCGCCAATCCATCTGGTCACTGGCCCATTCGAACGCGGCATTAAAGTTATCTGTAACCTCTATGCCAAACCCAGTAATTGACTGAATCGTCTCACAGGCATCGATCATGTTCACATCCCGGCTACAAAACAAACAGTCTTTTACTGGAGTATCATGTTCCCTACAGAAATCGATGACTGTACTGAAAACGAGATAATCAATTTCCGTCATGAGAAAGGGACGCTCCTCCTTGCCAGTCGTCATCGCCGCACGTATCGCATTGGCTGTTGCTGAGAAAGAAGTACCGGGAGCCACCGGTTGGATAATGTGCCTAATCTCGACAAGCATTTCTGTGGGATTAAGAGAGTTCAAAATAGATTGAAAACCCATCGTAAATCGATCAAGTTCAAAATCCAAACAAGCAGAAAGTTTCGCTTCCTTGCCATTCTGAACTAGTTCCTTCAGATTGTTTAAAATTCCCCGGCGTCTCTCCAAACGAGATCGTAAAACATGATGAGACTCATGGAATGACATTTCCGGAACGAAGAGATCAATCCTCTGATCTCGAGCCAATGAAAGAATACGCCAACATGTCCCATAATCAGAATCGAGTGGATCACAAGCGGTACATATGAAATTGGTTTCGAGGAAGAGACTCCTCACTTGGCCACCTCTTCAGCGGCATACCCGTACACATACCGGCCATCCGATACAATTGGAATCAACCCCCCAAAGACTTCTATCAGATCAGAAGGAATCGCAAGACTCCAATCCAAGCGAATACGCCTCAACCAATCTTCGACAAGGATATGGTACATATCTGGACGGTCCAGTTCCTCCTCATCCCTGGCCACTACTTTCAAAACACTCCGTGTATCGGCGGAACGAGTTTTATATGTCTGCGGACTGTCGCCACTCAAGAGATCCTCATAAACCCGCATGGTTCCGCGTGAAATCAATAAACCAGTAAAAATATGGGCGTTCCAGAGACGATTCCTGAAGTCAGTGTCGAGGGAGTCATCGATATCACGCGCATCACTTATTTCAAGGCCAACACTTGGCCTATATGAATCCTCGTTGAAGATGACACAGTCGAATCTCGGCATAACCTTTCTCCTTCCCGCCTCTCCGGCTCCTCACATGAACCGGACGGCTCTCTTACAGTTTACGGCACCTCCACCCGGTCAAACACCTTCTGCACCACATCCTCCGGCTTCATTTCCTCCGCCTCGGCCTCATAGGTGAGGATCACGCGATGGCGTAGCACATCCATACCGATCGACTTCACGTCCTCGGGGGTGACATAACCGCGTCCACGGATAAAGGCATGGGCCTTGGAGGCCAGGGTCAGGTAGATCGAGGCGCGTGGCGAGGCTCCAAAGGCGATGTACTCATCCAGTTCTAGGCCATACAACTGCGGGGTCCGTGTGGCATGAACGATGTCCACGATATAACGCTTGACCTTGTCATCGATGTAGACATCACGAATCACATCCTGGGCACGGTTAATCTGATCGAGCGTGATCACTGGCGCAACTTCTGGGACCTGGTGACTGGTCATACGCTCCAAGATCAACAGTTCCTCATCACGTGTCGGATAGCCGACCTTGAGCTTAAGCATGAAGCGGTCCACCTGGGCTTCCGGGAGCGGATAAGTTCCCTCTTGCTCGATGGGATTCTGGGTCGCCAGCACCAGGAAAGGTTCGGGGAGCGGGTAGGTGGTTCCGCCGATGGTCACCTGACGTTCCTGCATCGATTCCAGAAGGGCACTCTGCACCTTAGCGGGGGCGCGGTTAACTTCATCGGCGAGGATGATATTGGCAAACACGGGACCCTTCTGCGGATGGAACTCGCCGGTCTTCTGATTGAAGATCAGGGTTCCAGTCAAGTCCGCCGGGAGAAGGTCCGGGGTAAACTGAATCCGGTTGAAAGAGGCATGGATCGCCTTTGAAAGCGAAGTAACAGTCAAAGTCTTGGCCAGACCAGGAACGCCCTCCAGGAGACAGTGGCCACGGGTCAAGAGACCGATCAACAGCCTTTCCACCATGTAGCGCTGGCCGACAATGACCTTTTCAATCTCGGTCAACAGAGCGGTAACAAAGCCGCTTTCCTGCTTGATCCTTTCGGTAATCTGTGCGATATCGACACTCATGCTGTCTTGCCCCCTTTGGCGGTAAACTCCTTGAGTAAACGGACCAGGTTCTTGTAGTGCTTCAAGGCCGAGTCCATGTTTTCAGGAAGTGGACGGTCAGGCCGGAACTTCCTGTCAGTGATTTCATGGCCGAGATACTCCAGCGGCTCCCGCGCGGATGAGGGAATCCATTCCTCTTGGACGGCCCGGGAGAGCGGTTGTGGAACCTGAGCGCCCCGGGCAATGGAGAGGGCTTGAAGTATCAACATCTCCAGGTGGCTGTAGAACTCGCGTCCCTCGCCGGCGAAGCGGAAGGCCTCGAGTTTCTTTTCCTGTGTATCGAAGGCATTCCATGGATCTGTTGGTGCTTCCGGAAGGGGTTTCGACTTCCACTTCGCGAGCAGGAAAACCGCCAAGCCAGCCAGAACCACAAAGGCGCCGCCGGCCAGCACGATTCCATTCTTCTTCATGAACGATTCAGCCCACTCGGAGGTCGTGGTTACTTTCTCCTGAACCAGCAATTCGGTCTTGGGAATATCGACCATGAGGGCCGATTTCCCTTGTGGAGTCACTTCAACTTGGGTAGCGGGGATGGTTTCATTACCCGCCTTATCGGAAACAAGGGTGTACTTGAAAGACTTCGAGCCGACCGGTCCCTTCTCACTGGCGGAGCTGCGGACACCGGTACTGACATCGATCTGTTTGATACTCTTGGGCCATTCGATGGTGGGGGACTTGAGGGAAGCCCAAGCCGGGTTCCCTTCCCAAGAAAGGGTGATCTGATAATGGAAGGGGGTGCCCACGTGGAGGTCCTGTTCGAGGACCGCAGCGGTGCTCTCAATATTCAGATCAGGGATAGTCTCGGGTGGGGGGGCGAGTTGCGCGGCCGGAGTGGCGTTTTGTGGAAGCCCCAGGGGAACACCCTGAGCTCGTCCTTCGCCCGTGAAAAAAAGAAGGCCACACAAAACAGTGGTGGAAGCAAAGAAAACAGTAGTGCGTGTCATCAGTTGGGACTGACGGGTGATGAGGCGGAAGTCCCGGACACACCTGGACTCGCGTCCCGCGGCTGTATCATCGCCCGCTCGATCCTTTCCAGTTCCTTGCTGGCGTTCACTAAACTATCCGAATACGGCTGAGCCACATGCTCAATTACAGAAAGCCCCGAGACAATGGCTTGATAGGCTTTCCGGGCGGTCTTGTGATCACCGCCCCGCTCCGCCTCCCCGGCGATCCGTTCCAGATGTTGAACCGCCTCATACAGAGGAGAACTCGCGGGAGTATAAGCCTGAACCGCCCACTCATAAGACTGGATGGCATCTTCCATCCGTCCCGCCGCCTCGGCACTGATCCCTTCTTGTAGATACCCTCTGGCGCGTTGGCACAGCGAAAACCAAGCCGCACCAAAGAGTATCAAACCAATGGCAATAAACGGTAGGGCCGGTTTGAGGTAACGCACCTCAGTCTGTCTTGGCGGATGAAGCACTAGCCGTGGAACTCGTCGTCGAACTCGAGGTGGAGCTCGCACTAGGACTCGCCGGCACGCCATTTCCATTGGAGGGTGACGAGTCGTTCACCGGAACTGACTTGAGGGATCCATCGCGTTTGGCGGAGTCCCGGTACTCCTTGCTGCGGTAGTCGGTGGCATAGAAACCAGAGCCCTTGAAGATAATTCCCGCGCCAGTACCGATCTGTCGAATCACCTTGGCCTCGGAGTCAGGGTGCTTGCATCCCTCTGGGTGGATACAGGCTTTGAGCGGTTCGTCTTTGATGCTTTGATAGTGTTCAAAGGTGATACCGCATTTACAACATTCATAATCATAGGTTGGCATGATCCAATACTCTCCGGAACACGGCTAAAGTGTAAGGGGGCAAGGATTTACCTCGCCTCGCAAGGGATCGCCTTGCCCCCGTGGATTACTTCTCTTCTTTAAACTCGGCATCCATGACATCGGCGTCTTTCCCATAGCCGCCATCACCACCGGGTGGGGGTGGAGGTGGGGGGCCGCCCGCCTGGGCACCTGCGGCGGCTTGTTGTTGCTGGGTGGCCTGTTTGTAGAGGACCTCGGCCAGTTTATGCGAAACCTGCTCCAAGGCGGCCTTCTTAGACTTGATATCGTCGATATCGTTGCCTTGTAAAGCTTTCTTAAGGTCTTCGAGAGCGGTTTCGATTTGTCCCTTGGTAACCGCATCAAGCTGACCGCCATGCTCCTTGAGCGAATGCTCGGTGCTGTAGGCCAGCGCATCAGCTTCATTCTTGGCCGCCATGGTCTCGCGGTACTTACGGTCCTCCTCGGCATGGGCGGCGGCATCCTGTTGCATCTTCTTGATATCATTATCAGAGAGCCCACTCGAGGATTCGATACGCACCTTCTGTTCCTTGCCCGTACCAAGATCTTTGGCGGAAACATGGACGATACCATTCGCATCGATATCGAAGGTCACCTCGATCTGGGGCAGTCCACGCGGCGCGGGCGGAATGCCCTCCAGGTTGAACTCGCCGAGTAGACGGTTGCGGGAGGCGATTTCACGCTCACCCTGGAACACCTTGACCGTCACCGCCGGCTGGTTGTCCGCCGCGGTGGAGAAGATCTGGCTCTTGCGGGTCGGGATGGTCGTGTTCCGCTCGATGAGCTTGGTGAAGACATCACCGAGGGTCTCGATGCCCAGGGAGAGTGGGGTCACATCCAGCAGGAGAACATCCTTGACCTCCTTGGAGAGAACACCACCCTGAATAGCCGCGCCGACCGCAACGACTTCATCCGGGTTGACACCCTTATGGGGTTCTTTGCCGAAGATATCCTTGACCAGCTTCTGGACCATCGGGATACGCGTGGACCCACCCACCAGGATAACCTCATCGATGTCACGCGGAGAGAAACCCGCATCACGTAGAGCGTTCTGGCAAGGCAACTTAGTCCGGTCGACCAGTGGGCCGATAAGTTGCTCCAGCTTGGCGCGGGTCAGGCGCATATTGAGGTGCTTGGGACCGGAGGCATCGGCGGTAATGAAAGGGATGTCAATGCTGCTTTCGAGGGTACCCGAAAGCTCGCACTTGGCTTTCTCGGCCGCATCTTTAAGGCGTTGCAGGGCCATCGGATCCTTACGCAGATCGAGGCCATGTTCGCGCCGGAACTCATCCGCGATGTAATCAATCAAGACCTGGTCGAAGTCATCTCCACCCAGGTGGGTGTCACCATTGGTGGACTTCACCTCGAAAACGCCATCACCAAGTTCCAGGATGGAGATATCGAAGGTTCCGCCCCCCAAGTCATACACGGCGATCTTTTCATCCTTTTTCTTGTCGAGACCATACGCCAGGGCCGCCGCGGTCGGCTCATTGATGATGCGCAGCACCTCGAGTCCGGCGATCGCGCCCGCATCCTTGGTGGCTTGACGCTGGCCATCATTGAAGTAAGCGGGAACCGTAATGACCGCCTGCTTGATCTCTCCTCCGAGGTAATCCTCCGCCGTCTGCTTCATCTTCTGCAGGATGCGCGCGGAGATGACTGGCGGGGCATAGTCTTTGTTGTCCACCTCGACCACCGCGTTGCCGGTACCATCCGACTTCACGCGGTAGGGAACCTTGGTGACTTCCTCAGGCACCTCGGAGAGACGGCGCCCCATGAACCGCTTGATCGAAAAGACGGTCCGTGTGGGATTCGTGATGGCTTGACGCTTGGCGGTCACGCCTACCAGTTGCTCGCCGCTATCGGTAAAAGCAACAACCGATGGGGTGGTGCGTCCTCCCTCAGCGTTCGCGATCACGACGGGCTCGCCCCCCTCGATGACGGAAACCACCGAGTTGGTTGTACCCAAGTCGATTCCAATTACCTTTGCCATATCCTTTCCTCCTTCTCCGATATCTTAATGATTCGTAGTTTTTTTCAGTGTTTCCTTGAGCCAGGCCGCTCCGGGCGGACTCTTATGCGGGTGGTCCCGAGGAGACCACCACCTTGCTCGGGCGCAAGACTCGATTACCGATCTTGAACCCAGATTGATACTCAACCGCCACCGCGCCGGACGGAACCGACTCATGCGGTTGGCTGGCGATGGCCTCATGATAGGAGGGATCGAAAGGTTCCCCCTCGCCCGGAACCCGCTCGATTCCCTTGCGCTCCAGAAGTGACCATAATGTCCGGCGGGTTCCTTCCACGCCTTGTTTGATCGCCGCCGCATCGCCTGTACTCACCAAGGCGCGCTCCAGCTGATCCAGGATCTCGAACAGGTCTGTAACTGAAACCATCTCATTGAGAAGGTCCTCACGTTCCTTGAGGGTACGCCGGCGGTAGTTCTCAAACTCAGCTTGCTTGTACTTTAGCTGGTTGAGATACTCATCCGCTTGGGCTGCCTGGGCCTTGAGTTCCTCAAAGGACATCATGACAGCCCCATCCCCAGTCTGAATCTCGACTGGCTCATTCTCTATTTGCGCGGCTCTTTCCAGGGCGATCTCCATTGCACTTTTCACTTCCGAGGTCGTTGACTCGGTTTCCTTACGTTTTTCCATATCCTTTGCCCAAAGCATGATTATTTCCCAATCCTACGTGGCGCCGCAGGCTCCGTTTGTCCACCACCGAGTGTAAGATCCCCCACCCGGTCACCACGGCGGATACGTAAAAGCACGGAGGATTCGTTATGGAACTGATGCCGTAACCGCCGGAAATCACCCATCGTCTGAATGGGTTCTTGATTGATCGCAAGGATCAGGTCCGAGGGTGCGAGACCAGCGTTGGCAGCCGCCGAACCACGGGTGACCTTCTCGATCACGACACCTCCATCAATGGAGATCCCCAACCGGTCGGCGATGTCATTGGTGATCCCACCGGCCTCGAATCCAAACCACGAATCGGTCTGTTCAATCTTCTCCATGCTCCCCAGTTTGTCAGTCGGCACACTGATGGTATCGCGGTCCACCTTACTGGCCTTGGAATCATAGCGGAGGATGGTTAGTTCAAGAGGTTTTCCCGCCGGGTGTTCCTCCAAAGCGCGCCGGAACTGATTGAGGTTTGGAATCGCGGCCCCATCGATCTCCATTAATAAATCACCTTTGCGTAAGCCAGACTGATATGCCAAGCCATTTTCATCCAGGCTGGCGGTGAGTAGTCCCTCGACCTTGTTCTTGGCCAGCCCAAGACGGTGAGCCTGGCCAGCATCGATATTCTCGAAGGATTTCTGGCCGATGTAATTAATTCCCAGACGTTCCTCCAGCGAGAAAACTCCTTGGATATACTCATCATAAACTTGACGGACTCTCTCCACTGGGATGGCAAACCCGATCCCATCGGACCCACCACCCTCGGAGGCGATCAGGGTAGTGACTCCAATCAGCTCCCCACGGATGTTCACCAGAGGACCACCACTATTGCCACGGTTGATCGCGGCATCGGTTTGGATCATTCCAAAGTAAGGCTTATCCCGCCCGCTGACACTGATCGTTCGCTCAACAGCGCTGACAATCCCAGTGGTGACACTGTTCTCGAAGGAAAGCGAACTGCCGATCACCACAACACTCTCACCGATCATCAGATCGCTGGTGGTTCCCCAATCGACCTCACGATAGGGTGGCATTCCCGCCTCGCCCTCATGATCGATCTGAAGAACCGCGATATCGAAATCATTGTCCACCCCTATCAAGGTGAGGTTGTGAGCCTCTCCATCGGATGTGGTACAGGTCAGACGGTTGGCATCAGCCACCACATGCGCATTAGTTACTACGGTACCAAGTTGGTCGACAATAATCCCTGAGCCAGCGGAGGTGTACACCTGCTCCTGATAAAGACGGTCTCCTCTGCCCCGGAATCCAAACCACATGGCATCCAATGGATTGACTGGTACCGTCTTCTTGACATCCGTACGTATGGCGACCACCGAGGGGGTCACCTTCGTCACCACATCAACCACCGGGGTATGCCGGTCGACATCGAGGGGTTTACCGAAAACGGGGGATAAAATCCCCATCACCAGCATCACCGCCAAGAGAGTACTTTTCATTCGAGGTCTCCGAGAGGCACAAGTCTCCCCACATTGCAAGCAGATTGGGTGCCAATCGACACTTTGTGGACTTCAGGCCACAGATATGGCTTAAATGCCTCACAATACTGGCTATAACAGAAAGAGAAGGCTGGAACAAATGTCTAGTTACAAACCACTCCAAGGGATTTGTGGGGATGAGTGAGCCGAAATGGCACAGCAGACACAGCCGATCTAACCCAGTCTCATCACCTAACGGAATCTCACAGGGACGTTACCCCCACAGGACTGTTGCGTTTTTCCACAGTGGGCTAGTAAACTTGCCCCTGTCACAAAGGGACTTTGTGTCCCCACCATCAATTTCCTCACGAATGGAGGCATCAAGAGAAGTATGTCGAAAAAAGGTGTAGTACTGATTGCCCTAATGGCACTCGGAGTGGTGTTGTCACCCATCAGTTGGGTAGGAACCGCCAGTGCTCAAGAAGCGGCTGCGCCCGCAGCGGGAACTGAAGTAAAAGCAGCGGAAAACACAAGCTTGCAGGTGACCATGAAAACGAGTAAAGGGGCCATCAAAATTGACCTCTTCCCCGATAAGGCGCCCCTCACGGTGGCGAATTTTCTTAACCTGGCAACACGGAAATTCTATGATGGCCTTACCTTTCACCGTGTCATCGCCAACTTCATGATCCAAGGTGGAGATCCCAAGGGAACAGGAAGTGGCGGTCCAGGCTACAAATTCAAAGATGAGTGCGTACCCGAGTTGAAGTTTGACAAGCCCGGCTATCTGGCCATGGCCAACGCGGGTCCAAGCACCAATGGCAGCCAATTCTTTATCACCCATGTCCCCACCCCTCACTTGAATGGCAAACACACGATATTCGGAGTGGTTAAAGAAGGTCAGGATGTGGTCAATGCCATCCAGAAGGGCGACAAGATTGAGTCCATCGAGATCACAGGTGATTACTCCGCCCTCTTCGATGCCAACAAGGCACAATTGGACGAGTGGAACAAGATCCTGGATTCACAGAAGAAGTAGTCGGTTAGTCCCTCCACAGCAGCTGGCCCCGGAGTGCAACTCCGGGGCCAGCTGCTATAATTCCTCATTCCCGCAAAGGCGGAGATCGATGTAAAACCTGAATTCTTCCTTTTTGTCAGGTTTATTACACAGACTGATTGATAAGAAAGCAGAGGATTTGATCTTGCAGGTTTCCATGAAAACCACCAAGGGAGTCATTGTCATTGACCTCCTACCCGAAAAGGCGCCGCTTACTGTAGCGAGTTTCGTAAACCTTGCCTTACGGAATTTTTATGACGGTATCACCTTTCACCGCGTCATCGCCGATTTCATGATTCAAGGTGGCGATCCCACTGGCACGGGATGCGGAGGTCCGGGCTACAAGTTCAAGGACGAGTGTGTCCCGGAACTCAAATTCGACAAACCGGGTTATCTGGCCATGGCCAACGCGGGGCCCGGCACCAATGGCAGCCAGTTCTTCATCACCCATGTCCCCACCCCCCACTTGAACGGCAAACACACCATCTTCGGAGTGGTCAAGCAAGGCCAGAAGGTGGTGGACACCATCCAACAGGGCGACAAGATTGAATCCATCGAGGTCATAGGGGACACCACCACCCTCTTGGATGCAAACAAGGTCCAGTTGACGGAGTGGAATAAGATTCTGGATAAAAACAAGAAGTAAAAGAGAGACTGTGGATTCAAGGTGGATTCCCGCCTTCGCGGGAATGACGAACCGGGAGATTCCGTTGGAAATCGTCATTCCCGCGAAGGCGGGAATCCATGGTTATTCGTGCCGTAATGCGGCGATAGGGTCCATCGCCGCCGCTCGATAGGCCGGATAAATCCCAAAAACAATTCCAATCATGATCGATATCCCGAAGGCCCCCATCAACGACCAGGCACGGATGATGGTCTGCATCTCCGCGAAGTAGGTGATGAGGAACGGGATCAGGATCCCAATCACAAGACCGATGACGCCGCCACTCCCCGAGAGCATCACGGTTTCGGTGAGGAACTGCACAATGATGTCCCGCCGTTTGGCTCCCAGCGCGCGGCGGATGCCGATCTCACGAGTCCGCTCGGTCACACTGGCGAGCATGATGTTCATGATGCCGATCCCTCCCACCAGGAGCGAGATGGCGGCTATCGATCCGAGCACGATGTTGAAGATCCGCTTGGTACGTTCCGCCTGGCGCAGTAATTCGAGCGGGACCACGATTTCGTAGTCCACATCCTTGTGGAAACGCTTCAAGAGATCGCGGATCACCTCGGAGGTGGACATTACCGCGGCAAGATCCCTGACTTTGGCGATGATCTCGTGAAGTTCAACCTTCTCCATGCTGAAAGATCCGGAACTACGGTTGACAATCGTGTCACCAAAACGAGACCGCGCCGCAGTCAAGGGAATATACAGATTCAACGGAACCGCACCGTTGGAGTTGTCCTGGTTCACACCATTGGTACCGGATTTCTCCATAACTCCCACAACCCGGTAAAATTGCTCTTTCACCCGGACGGCTTCTCCGATCGGATCCCGGTAGGCGAACAACCTTTCGGCGAGCTCATAGCTGAGGACACACACATTCCGCTTGTCGTCCATTTCAATCTCATTGATAAACCGTCCATGCGGAGAGACCTTCTGGTTGGCAATCTCCGGGTACCAAGGAACCACGCCGATGACATTGGCATCGAGGGTCTTCGAGCGGTAGACAACATTGGCGCGGATATTCCGCGAGGGGACAAGGATTTCCACGGAGGGGATGGTGGCACGGATGCGTTCAGCATCCTCATAGGTCAATCCATACTCCCGCATCATGCTGGACTCGGTGTTGACGGTTTCCTTGCTGGGAGGTTTCACGCTCTTGAGGATGATGTTCTGGCTGCCCAGTTTACGGATCTGTTCTTGAGCCTCATAACTGGCCCCCTCGCCAATGGCCAGCATGGCGATCACCGAGCAGACACCAAACACGATACCCAACACGGTCAACGTGGAACGCAAGCGGTGACGCCAGATATTGATCATGCCCAGGATGAAGAGACGTTTACCGAAGGCCACCATCAGGATCCCATCCCCATACGCGTGTTATCCGAGACCACCCGGCCATCACGGAAATGGATGGTCGCCTCGGTCCGGTGGGCGACATTTTGATCATGGGTCACCATGATGATGGTTTTCCCTGCTTCGTGGAGCGAATCGAGGATACCCAGAATCTCGGCGCCGGATTTTGAATCGAGATTCCCGGTCGGCTCATCGGCCAGGATCAGGAGGGGGTCATTGGCCAGGGCGCGGGCGATAGCCACACGTTGCCTCTCCCCACCACTGAGTTCATTGGGATGATGCTCCAGGCGGTGCCCCAGTCCAACTCGAGTGGCAAGATCGGCGGCACGATCCCGGCTCGCGCGCTCATGGGTTCCCTGATAGAACAAGGGAACCTCGATGTTCTCGATCACACTCAGCTCGGAGATCAGGTTGAAGGACTGGAAGATGAAGCCGATACGTGCGCACCGGATCTCGGAAAGCTCATTGTCGGTGAGTTGGGAGACATCCACCCCACCCAGCAGATAGGTTCCCGAGGAGGGCTTATCCAGGCACCCCAGGAGATTGAGGAAAGTTGACTTCCCCGAACCGGAGGGCCCCATGATAGAAACATACTCACCCTCGCTCACGGTGAGGTTGACCTCACTGAGAGCGACCACGGGCTCTCCCCCCATCTGGTAACTCTTTTCCAGGTTAATGGCCTGAACGATGGACACTGCGCCGTACCTGTTGCCCCCTACTGGGGGGAACCGCCCACACGGACTTCAGTCTCCGCTGTTCCCGCTGGAGAAGTATTCGGGCTCTTTCCAGTTGGCGCGGGAGGAGCGGGAGCCGCTTCGGCTCCTTCGGCTCCTTGAGGCCGCCGTCTCTCACGCACCGGGCGTGGTTGTTCACCGCTGGGTCCCTCTTGAGATCCCTCAGTGGGTCTCGAAATCCCTTCAGGCCGGCGTCTCCGTTCTCGTGGTGGATGGGCGCCCTCTTCGGATGAGGGTGGAGCCCCTTCCCCGGGGGAGCCCGATACAGCCTCTGCTCCCGGAACTCCCACCACAGGGGGTTTGCCCTCCCCAACTGCAGCTGGGAGTACACCCTCTCCACCAGGTGGCGGAACAGCGGAATTCATGGCCGGGCCACCTGGTTGACCGGGAGGAGGATTTCCCTGAAAGGCCAAGGGGGGTCCGGTTTGTCCAGGCGCTGGCTCCATACCAGGCATTGGCCTTTGCTCTGGTCCGCGTGGTGGCCGCCCACCCTCTCCCGCTGGAACTGGGGGCTGAGGCATGGCTGGGGGTCCTGCTGGCGGTATCTGCCCCTGGTCGATGTTTTTCTTGGGGGATTGGGAGGCTTGATCCTGTGGTTGGATCTCTGGCAGAGTGAAAGAAGCCATCGTCACCTTCTCGCCTTCCTTCAGCCCCTCCTTGATCTCCACAAATTTGTCGTTGTAATCCCCTGTCCGAACCTTACGGATTTCCGCTCCGGCCGAGTGAATTACCTGGCAGAAGCTATCGCTGCCACGGCTCTGGACAGATTGAACAGGAACAAAGAGGACATCATTGAGTTCATTGATGATGATGCGGATCTGGGCCGTCATCCCCGGCTTGAGGTCGGAGGAGCCCTTCTCGATGGTAATGTCGACCTGGTAGACCTTGACATCCGGGCTCATCCAACGATCCCGCGAGTCTGGCAGGACAGCCACCTTCTTGACCACGCCATCGAAGACCTGGTCGGGGATCGCATCCACTGAGACAATCGCCTTCTGACCCTCCCGGATCCGTGCAATCACGGACTCATGGACCTTGGCTTTTACAATCATCGAGGTGGTGTTAGGGATCTTGATGATCTCTTGCCGTTCAAAGACCTCAGCGCCCTCGATGATCTGGCGGTCGTTGCGGAAGGGTTGATCGCTGCCCGCATAGACTACGAGTCCCGGTTGAGTAGCGATGACCTTGCAGTTTTCAATCTGATCCAAAACCTTCTTGAGCTGATCAGTCTGGCTGCGGAAAGTCGCGGAAGCTGAGACCAGTTTGGCGTCTGCCTTGGCTTCTTCGGAGCTGTTCTTGGCGATGATACGGTCTATATCACGGACAGCTTCCTCGTAATCGGAGCGGAGTTTCTCCGCCTCTTTCTGGAACTTGTACATCCGGAAAAGACTGATGGCGGTTTCCGCCTTGCTAACAGCAACGATGCTCTTTTCATAGGCGAGTTTGTCAGCCTGGAGGTCATTCTCGGAAACATAGCCTTTTTCGCGGAGCCGCTTGGTGCCTTCCCATTCATCTTTCGCCAGGATGCCGGTGATCTGTTCGATCTTCCTGGTGTTCTCCAACTCACGCCACTCCTGGCTGGCTTCGCCGCCCAGGCTGGCGCTGGAGATGAGTTCATCATAGTGGATCTCCTCGGGCTTCTTCTTGAGCAGGTCATCCGCCAATTCTTTACCGAGATAGGCCTGGAGATCCATCAAGCCGAAATCCCGCTTGAGGAGGCCGGCGGTCAGATTACTCTCGTTCGTTTTGGTCTGGATAATCAGGGATTGGGAAGCTTCAGCCAGAGCGGCCTTGGCACTCTGCAGGGTGATCTCTTGCTGGGTGAGTTTGTCGCGCAGGTCGGCGGAGTCGAGTTGGACAAGGACCTTCTTGTTGGCGACATCCTCCTCTGAGATCGTGGACCCCTCGGGAACGATCGAGATGATGGTAGTACGTCCCTCGACCTTGCTGCGAATCATCTGGGATTCGGCGGAATCGATACTACCAGCCTCCAGGGCATCCACCACCAGCGCGCCCCGTATAACGCCAAAAGTAGCAGTCTCCGAAACCGGTATGGATGAAGGTTTCCGCGCGAAAACACCCCAGGTAATGAAGCACCCCACAAGAACAGTAAGAGTCACAAGAACCCTTGGTGTGGTAAACCACCGTCTGAGCCTATTTGTCGGCGTACTCCCACTCATCTTGGTTCCCCTCTTTCCACATCCCATTCTCATCGACCCACAGAGATTCCATCGCCAGCAGCAGGTCCAGCTTGGTACTGTAGTAATCGATAAGCGCGCTCGTAACCGCGTTCTGGGCACTCAAGAGCGCGTTCTGTGATTCCAAGACATCTCTCATGATCGCCCGCCCCTCCTCCAAATAGAGGGTATCACGATCAACTCGCTTCTCGGCGAGTTTCAGGCTGTTCTCCTGAATGGCGTACTGTTCCACGGCCAAGTTAAGATCGCGTAAGTCATTCCGGACTTCGAGGACGATTTCATCATGCGCGGCCTCGTAGTCTCTTTCCGCGGCAGCGAGGTTGATGAAGGCCTGACGGTATGTGTTCCTTTCGTCCTTGCGGTCTAGAGGTAGATCATAATCAATCCCCACCGTGTAGTCCTTCTCGCCATCCGCGAAGTCGAACATGGCCTTACGCCCATCTGAATCGGCTCCGTAGCCCAAGACTAGGTCCATGCCAGGTTTGAGAAGATCTTCGGCGACTGGAATCTTCCGCCGGGCATCGTCCACCTGATCCTTAGTATTCTTCAAATCGAGACGATTCTCCAGAGCTAGGTCAACCGCCCGCTCCATCTCCAAGTCAATGCGGTTTACACCACGGGCCGCGATACGATCTAAATCATCTGAATCGAACTGAATATTCGTATCAATCGGGATCGATATCAGAAGTTTGAACTGATCCACGGCGCGTTCATAACTCGCGATGGAACTGATCCAGCTATCTCGTGCCTCAAGAACCTGCTGGGCTGCTTGGTCCACCTCAAGGGGACTCGCCAGGTTGGCCAACACTTTCGCTTGCACAATGTCATGTTGGGTACTTAGACTCTTAAAGTTGTTCTCAGCGTTCTTGACCTGGTCAATCCGCCCCAGAAGAGCCAAGTAGCTGCGGGTAATATTCACAGTCAGACTCTTGCGATAACGGACAAACTCCCGGATGGCATACACCATGTCCCGTTCCGCCTGGGTAAGATTCTCTAAGGTGACCGCCTGACCATAACCCCGCATCAGGGGTTGCACGACACTAACACTCAGAGCGGAGGTGGCCAGTTCAGAGGGATCGCCCCCCGAAATCACACGGAACAAGCTGGTGGACATCTCCACGGAAAGATCCGCACCCGTGGCCAACATCCGGTTAAAACCCAGACTGAAGACATTCGAAATGGTTTTCCGGGTACTATCATTTTCCAGTTCGAAATTGCCCTGGCCGAAATAGATGGGATCGAACTCATGACGTTCGAGAGAGAGGGAGAGCGCCTCGGAATAAAGACTCTCCATGCGTTCCCGGTATTCCCGTGAGTTTTCAGTGGCGATCCTGAGACAGTCCGTTATCGTCAGCACCACAGTCGCCGAGTTGACCTCTCCATTCCGGAAGGCCCGCCTGGGTTTCTCGATGTTAAAAGCAGCTGGAAGGCCCTGAATACCCGCGGATTTCTGCCCAATGATGCCATAGGCCTCGCGGTCAGCATCGGCCCGGTAGGCTGCGGGATTGCATCCATACAGTGTAAGCAGGAGAAGCGCTGGCCAAGCGCGGAACATCCGTTTCAGTAAAAAAGACATAGCAGATCACCCACGGGACAGAAAGTCCCTGGTGTCAAGTATCGGGGGTAGATAATTGAGACTAAAGAAGAATTGGAGATCTAGTGTGGGAGGCAAAAAGAAATGGAGCCCAGAACCGGGATCGAACCGGTGACCTCGTCCTTACCAAGGACGCGCTCTACCGACTGAGCTATCTGGGCCCCAATGACATCAACAGAGGGAACTTAGAGATGGAAATCTCCGCTGTCAAGAGTCACCAAGAAATAGGGAGATCGTAGAGTGAGAAAACAGTTGGTCATTTCACAAAAACAGTTTTCCAAAACAATATCTCTTCCCCCGGAGTTGAAGTCTCCCAAACAGCGTGATCTAATCGTCCCCGGTTCGTTAAGCGAACCCTTATCTGATGCGGGAGGTCTGGGATTATGGAAGTGGGCGTGTTTACTGTAATCCTGGGGGCAAATGGTGTGCCCCTCGGGGATTCGTTGGATTATGTCAAATCAAGGGGTATTGATTGGGTTGAGATAGGAACCGGTAATTACCCGGGCCAAAGCCACTGCCCACTGGAGGAGCTGCTGAGCAACAAAAAGGCTCTCGCTGATTGGCAGGATGAGTTCAAGCGCCGTAAGATCCGCATTTCGGGTCTCTCATGTCATGGCAATCCACTCCATCCAAACAAGGATATCGCCAAGGCGCATACCGAGGTTCAACGTAAAACCGTTGAGCTGGCCGAGAAGATCGGTGTTAAAGTGGTGGTGCTCTTCTCCGGTTGCCCCGGCGGCAGCCCAAAGGACACTCAGCCAAATTGGGTGACCTGCCCATGGCCCCCTGACTTCCTGGATATCCTCGATTATCAGTGGAATGATGTCGTAATTCCCTTCTGGACCCAAGAAGCCAAGTTCGCACGCGACCATGGCATCAAGTACGCTTTCGAAGCGCACCCCGGATTCGTAGTTTACAACCCGGAAACCCTGCTCAAGCTCCGCAAGGCTTGCGGCAACACCATCGGCGCGAACCTCGATCCCAGCCACTTCTTCTGGCAGGGTATGGAACCCATCGCGGCGGCCCGGGAGCTCAAGGGCGCGATCCACTATGTCCATGCCAAAGACACCAAGATCGACCCCATCAACTCCTCCCGGAATGGGAACCTGGATGTCAAGAGTTATGGCGATGTGCTCGAACGTGCCTGGGTTTTCCGCACTTGCGGGTATGGCCATGATGAACTGTGGTGGAATACCTTTGTCTCCACCCTGAAACTCTGCGGGTATGACCATGTACTCTCGATCGAGCATGAGGACAGTCTGATGACCCCACGCGAGGGGCTGGAGAAGGCGATCGAGTTCCTGCAACGCGTGGTGATCAAAGAGAAATCAGGGCGGGCAACCTGGTTCTGATCCCGTTGGGAGTTCACGCTTTAGCGTGCCTGAGCAACCTGAAGGTTGAACTCCAAACCAAAAAAAGGGGTGGCACCCAGTGGATGCCACCCCTTCGCTATTCTACCGCCTTGATGACCTTTACTTGCTCTTCTCCGCCGCCGGTTTCTGCAGCTTCACGATAACGAATTCCTCGGTGTTCTCGCTGGAGTTGGGTACGAAGTTGATCATGACCAGGATTTCGCGTTGATTGCCCTTGGCTCCGAGAACCTTATCCAGTTGATCCCGTGCCTGCTCCACGGAGGTGACCTTCACATGCTCGATGGAGGTGATCATGGAACCCTTGGGGATCTTCTTCGCCAGTGGACCTTCCGGATCGACCTCGCTGACAATCACGCCCTCGAATCCGCCTACTTCTTTGTAATACTTGGCCTCTTCCTCGTTGGGGGTTCTCAGGCTGGCGCCCAGTTCACCGAATTCCCCGCCGCCCTTGGAGAGAGTGGCCATGGGTTCTTCGGGCTGTTCATCGATCGGAACATCCAGGGTAATCTTCTGACCATCCCGCAGGATTTCCATCTTCGCTGGTTGATTGACCGGGGCTGTCGCCACCATGTCCTGGAAGTGAGAACTCCCTTGAACGGTTGTTCCATTGAAGGTGAGAATGATGTCATTCTTCTTCAGTCCACCACGGGCGGCGGGAGTATCTTCGAAGACTTCATACACCTTGGCGCCTGATTTGGGTGGCAACTGGAAGTATTCACTGACATTCAATCCAGGTGGGCCAATCTTCACTCCGAGATAACCACGGACAACGCGGCCCTTTTCGATCAATGACTCGACAACCTCTTTGATCCGGTTGGAGGGTATGGCGAATCCGATGCCGACGAATCCATTGGAGAATCCCCCCGCTGTCTGAATGGCCACACAGATTCCAACCACCTGGCCATCCACATTGATGAGCGGGCCACCACTGTTGCCGACATTGATGAAGGCGGTGGTCTGCAGGAAGCCCTCGTAACGGATCTCCTTCTCGGGATCGGCGGGGATCACGCCACTGCGGTCTTTGGCGCTGATAATGCCTTGGCTGAAGGTTTGATCACGGTTCAAGGGAGCACCCAAGGTAAAGACCATCTGCCCCACCCGTAGCGCATCCGAATCACCAAACGGCACCGCGACCAGTTTCCTGTCGCCAACGGCCTCCTTACTGAGGTGAACCAACGCCAGGTCCGACTTCTTGTCCAGGAAGGTGTTCCGCTTGGCATCGTTAACACCCGGGACCAGGTCAAACTCAGTAATCGGATTGGCATCCTTGAACTCGATATCAATCCGCTCCGCATCACCCAAGACATGGTTGTTGGTCACGATCCAGGCCCCCGTGTCATCGACACGGTAGAGGATTCCTGATCCGATTCCATTGACATGGAAACCGCCACGGTCTTCTTCCTCGCCTTCATTTGAATCGCGTTCGCGTTTCCGGTCAGGCATCTGGCGGAACTTCTTGCCATCGGGTGTCTGGAAATAGAACTCGAAGGGAGTTCCTTCAAAGAGTTTGGGATCCATGAAGGGCGCCATGGGAGAATCTTGCATTCCCTCCATATCGTTTTCAGGTTGGTTACGGCTAGTAATGATACGGACCACGGAAGGTCCCACCTGGGTATAAATCTGGGCTTGGCCCTCGGAGATCTGGTGCAGGATATCGATGGGATTATCCGCGGCATTTGCCACTGGCATGATTGATAACAACAACCATACGCATAACGAGAGAGTCACAACATTTCGCATGGGTTTGAACTCCTTGGATGCTTCTTTGGGTCTTCTAGTCTAGCGCCGCCCTCGACGGCGCTTGTTGATCGGTTCCGCTATCAAAACGTAAACCGGTGGTTCCCTGTAACGCCGGCACCTGTCTGGGCCGGTGAACCGACGCCCAGTGCTCCATACGCTGGTCTTCATTCCGCATCCGCCAACGGAGGAGTTTCTGGCAGTATTCGGCCACAGTTCCAGCATGGGAGGGAGATTGCGCCAGATTCACGAATTCACCGGGATCGGCTACCAGGTCGAAGAGAAGCGGGGGCATAACCACCGAGGCAAACTGGACATATTTGTAACGGTTATCCCGTACCACCCAGAACAGGCACTCATCCGGCTCAATTGAGTAATGCCCTTGGGACCGGGCCCGGAAATCGGCCTCGAAGAAGACCTCGGTTTTCCCCGGGTCTAGCTGACTTCCTCTTACCGCATTGAGCAGACTCCTCCCTTGAAGACGATCCGGGACCGGCTGGCCGAGGTATTCCAGCATGGTGGGAGCCAAGTCCACCGACTCCACGAAGCGGTCCAGCTTCTGGCCACGCGTGGCATCCGCCTCGCAATTGGGATCCCGGATGATGAGAGGCACCCGCATGGTAGCATCAAAGAAGTGGGCCTTATCGAGCAGGTAATGGTCCCCCATGTAGTCGCCATGATCCGAGCTGAAAATAATCAGGGTACGGTCCCACTCGCCTGACTGCTTGATGCACTCGAAGAGCGATCCCAAACAGGCATCCAGCTCACTGATCATACCGTAGTAACAAGCCCGGGTCTCCCGCCACTCCAACTCGTCGAACAGGCAATATTCCTTACTCATGATCTGGTAGTAAGGATGCTCATTCTCGAGTTCGCTGGGGTGCCGCTGGGGAGCTGGCATCACAGTGGGATCGTACATGTCGTTGTACGGAGCCGGACAGACACGGGGAGCATGCGGTTTGATGTAGTTGAGACTGAGGAACCAGCCACTCCCAGCGCGTGGACGGATCCAGTCCTGGGCGGTTTTTGTAAGGAACCGCGCCTCGCTATCCTCCGCCTTGTAATGCGCGGGATAACGCAGGGGAAGATGCCCACCCAGCCCATTGGGTGGGACATTGGGTTCACTCACCCGGGTCTTGTGGAGGATCGTCTCAGGATACCCCTTCGCACGTAACCACTGGAGGTATTCCGGGCTGGTGTATTCATCATGGAAGAGCACCCAGTCAAAACCGGGCAGGACATTGTCGTAGCAAGGGGTGGTCTTCTGCGGGTGGCCATGGGGGAGGGTACGGGGATCCCGGACATAATCGTTGTAGCCAATCAGAGCCGGGTTATAACCACCGGCCTGCAGATGCATGGCGAGATTTTCCTCAGCATCAATCAGGGGAGTCTCATTAGTCAAAGCCCGGTTGGAGCAGAGGTAGCGCCCAGTGAAGATGCACATCCGGCTGGGGCCGCAGGGATTGGACTGGGCAAAGCACTTTGTGAACAGCGTGCCTTCCTGGGCGAGTGAATCGAGATTCGGGGTGTGGATAAGGGGATTGCCCGCCACACCCAGACAATCAGGCCGCAACTGATCGGCCAGGATCAGAAGGACATTCTGGCGCTGGGACATTTTCTTCCCTCTCAAGACATCATGGCCGCAGCAAAGGCTTCCGCCATCCGGTCCAGGCCAGCCTTCTTCTTGGTCTCGGTGACACAGACAATCAGACGGTCATCGCTTCCGGTCCAATAGGAGCCCTGTACACCCGCGAGGATCCCTTGAGTGCTTAGTCCATCCACAATCGTGGCGGCGGGACGGTCGAGAACCAGGGTGAACTCATTGAAGAAGGGCTCATCCGAGAGCATTTTCACACCAGAGATCTTGAGGAGCTTTTCCGCGAGGTAATGCGCCTTGTCCGTGTTCTGTTGGGCCACCTCTCTCAGACCATGGGGGCCGAGGAGGCTCATATAGATGGTAGCGGCCAGTGCGCACAGGGATTGGTTGGTACAGATGTTCGAGGTGGCCTTGTCGCGGCGGATATGCTGTTCGCGTGTCTGGAGGGTCAGCACATACCCGGTCTTCCCCTCGGCATCTACTGTCTTGCCCACTAACCGGCCTGGCATCTGACGCACATCCTTGTAGCGGACAGCGAAATACCCCCCATAGGGTCCGCCAAAAGACAATGGCAAGCCCAGGGATTGCAGCTCTCCCACCGCGATATCCGCTCCGCACTGGCCGGGTGACTTGAGCAAGGCCATAGCGAGCGGGTCAGAGGCTTGAATCCACATCGCGCCAGCCGAATGCACAATTTCCGCAAAGGCTCCAAGGTTCTCTAGATATCCGAAGAAGTTCGGGTGTTGAACCAGCACCGCCGCCGTGTCCTTGTCCACCAGCCGCGAGAGGACCGGTAGATCCAGTACACCCTCCTTGGCGGGGATCTCGACCAGTTCAGCCTGTATCCCGGTCAGATAGGTTTTGAGGGTTTCTATCCAACGGGGGTGAAGGGTTTGCGCATAGAGGATCTTCTTCTTGCGGGTTAGGCGCATCGCCATCAAGGCGGCCTCCGCCAAGGCCGAGGCGCCATCGTACATGGAGGCATTCGCCACCTCCATGCCGGTGAGCGCGGTAATGAGGGATTGGAATTCGAAGATGTACTGGAGAGTTCCCTGGCTGACCTCCGCCTGATAGGGAGTGTAAGAAGTGTAGAACTCAGCGCGCGAGAGTAGCCGGTCAATGACACTCGGACGGATACGCTCATAGGCGCCACCTCCCAAGAATGAAAGGCTGTTCCGGGTGGTCCGGTTATTTCCCACCAGCCTTGCCACATCCTCGCGCAACTCCTCTTCACAGAGTGGGGGAGGCACCTCGATGTGCGGATTCCGGATCGTCTCTGGTATCTCGGCGAAGAGCGCATCCAGATCAGGAAGCCCGATCACTTCGAGCATTCCGCGAATGTCATCCAATGTGTGAGGGGTATATGGCATGTTTTTTTTAACCTTGAAAATAAAGCACGGCCACGCTGGCCATGGTCATCAATTGATATGCTTTGGAGTAATTCATGCCGCGAAGCGGCACCCGTAAAGGATGAAAAAGGTATGGTACCCGTCTTGGAAGACTTGCTCGAACGGGTATCTTGTTTCATTCCAGCGCCGTCAACAGTGGAGCTGTTTTAGTCCAAACCAATTAAAGGGCCGGCTAGTGCCGGAAGTGGCGGATACCTGTGAAGACCATGGCGATATCAGCCTCGTTGGCGGCTTCAATCACCTCTTCATCCCGCTTGGAGCCACCGGGTTGGATGATCGAGGTCACACCCGCCGCGATCGCGGCATCAACCCCATCACGGAAGGGGAAGAAGGCATCCGATCCAAGCGAGGCACCCACCGCCCGCTCCCCAGCATTGCGTGAGGCAATCCGCACCGACTCCAGCCGGTTCATTTGGCCCGCCCCGATCCCCACTGTCCGGGTACCTTGAACCAAGACAATCGCATTCGACTTCACCTGCTTAACGGCACGGAAAGCAAAGAGCAAGGAGGACTCCTCCTCGGCGGTAGGGGTCCGTTTGGTCACCACCCGCCAGGCATATTCTTCATCGGTGACCACATCCCGGATTTGCGCCAAGGCCCCGCCCTCGATCAGACGGATCTCAACATTCCCCTTGACGGGTGGCTGATCCAATCCCGGGAGTTCAAGGAAACGCCGGGAGGCCTTACTGGTGAGGAGATCCAGCACGCCCTCGGCATATCCAGGCGCGATGACCGCTTCCACAAAGGGGCTCTCATGGATGCGTTTCGCCGTATCCAGATCCACCAGCCGGTTCAAGCTGATAATGCTGCCATATGCCGACACGGAGTCACACTCATAAGCATTCGCATACGCCTCCGAGAGGGAATCCGCGCAGGCGAGTCCACAGGGGTTGTTGTGCTTGAGGATAGCGACCGTCGGCCGGGGGAAATCACGCACTGAGCGTATCGCCGACTCCAGATCGAGCAGGTTGTTATAGGAGAGTTCCTTCCCGGCCAGAATTTTGGCATTCGGCAAGGAACAGGCAGGAGCTCCAGCATTCCGGTACCAGGCGGCCGCCTGGTGAGGGTTTTCCCCATAACGCAGGGTCCCTATCCTGTTGAGCGAGAGGTGTGTCTTGATTGGGAAAGCCTCTTCTCCGACAGCCTTGGAGAGATAGGAGGAGATCGCCAAATCATACTCAGCGGTCCGTGCGAAAGCCTTAGCGGAGAGCTTCCGCCGTGTGACGAGAGAAACCCCACCCTCATTCGCTTCCATCTCGCTCTGGACCACCGCGTAGTCAGCGGGGTCGGTGACGACGGTCACGGAGTCACAGTTCTTGGCCGCGGAACGCAGCATCGAGGGCCCGCCGATATCGATGTTCTCGATGGCGTGCTCAAGTAGACAATCCGCTGTCTGAGTTACTTGCTCGAAGGGATAGAGGTTCACCACTACCAGATCGATAGGGGTGATTCCATGCTCCTCCATCTGTTTACGGTGCGACTCAAGGTCCCGCCGTCCCAAGATGCCACCATGGATCTTGGGATGAAGGGTCTTCACGCGTCCATCGAGGATCTCCGGACTGCCTGTATGATCGGAGACTTGCCGTGCTGGAACCCCCGCCTCTTGAAGCGCCTTGAGGGTTCCACCGGTCGATAAAATTTCGATTCCGCGCGACTGGAGATAGCGCGCGAAATCGACAATCCCCGTCTTATCGGAGACGCTGATGAGCGCTGTATGGATAGTGCTCATTCGATGCCCATCAACACATCGTTGATATCCACCACGCTATCGCCATTCCGATCGGCCAGAGCGGGACTTGTCTCGGGCACAGCCATGTCGGGAGCATCCACTGACTTAAGATCCGCCGAGTTGGGAATGGGATTACGCCTGACCGAGAGATACGACACCAAGTCTTCCGGTGTTAGGCCATCATCTCCATTCAAATCGCCAAGGATACGGGTCCTGGGGTCGCGCATTCCATACAACAGGGCCATGGAGAACAGATCCATGTTGTCGCTGACCTTATCTTGATTGAGATCGGCGAAAAGCTTAACAACCGGCGGGAAAGTGATGTTGACCATGTAGACGGTGTTGTCCACCTGGTTGGCGATCACCAGATCGTTGGCTTGGGTGCTGTCCAGCCGTGCGCGTGCCCCCGCGATGGGACGTGAGCCCACCTGTGGGAAACGATCGACGATGGGGAAGGCACACGCTCCGTTGTTGTAGAAGAGAGCGAGTTCTCCGGCCACGGCGGGAATCGAGAAGGGCTCGGGAATACCGCCATTGACAACCGCGAGGTCGAGGTCGGTGTCGCCATCAAAGTCGATCGGAACAACCGCCACAGGGCCATTTCCGGGCACAAAGACCCGCTTGTCGTGGAAGGTTCCATCGCCATTGTTCAGGTAGAGGATGATGCTTCCCGTGATGGGAGGCGATTGTTGCGGCGCGCCCTGGTTGACAATGATGATATCGTTGCCATCCATACCATCGAGATCCGCGATCGCCGCGGTCCGGGTATTGATTCCCGCCTTGAGAATCTGTGACAGCTGGAATGTGCCATCTCCATTTCCCATGAGCACGGAGAGGGTACCATCCTCCCAGTTGGGAGTGATCAGATCGAGGTTCAGGTCGGAATTCAAATGCCCCCCCGTGATGTAGGTCGGCAGTTTACCCGAGCTCGAAGTTCCCGAAGCCACGGTCAGCACCTGAGAGGTGGGATCAGTGACGCCTCCAGGTCCAGCCAGAATCACTGTGATGTTATCGGTCTCGGTATTGGGGATGGCGAGGTCATAGCGGCTATCATTATTGAGGTCACCCACGAAGGCCGAGAGCGGGCTATCAAAGGTCTGTGGTAAAACCGATGGAGTGGCTTCGAATCCTCCCGCCTGGTTATTCAAGAAGAGCATGACCTGCTCGGTTCCAGAGGCCACCACCAACAAGTCCTTGTAGTTATCATTATTCATGTCCTCCAGTTCAACGAAGGACGGCTTGGTTCCCTCGCCGACAGTAATGGTCGACGGGGTGCCCTGGAACGATCCGGTTCCATCGTTGGCTAAAACCGAAACACTTCCATCGGTACCGTTGGCCACCGCGATATCCTGGAAGGACTCAACAACATCCGCCTTAAGCACACTGGTAAACCGTCCCGCGGCGACATGGACCGGGCCTTGCCCCACGGCTGTGACGGCCACATTTCGCGTCACCCGGGGGGTATTAGTGGGCGTAGGTGTGGGAGTGATGGTCGGCGTGTAGGTGATGGTTGGAGTCCGTGTGATGGTTGGAGTCCGTGTAATGGTCTTGGTCGGCGTGGGAGTCAGATAGGCCACCGCCAAAGCTTTCAGAGCATTCACCAGACCGTCACCAGCCATGACATCCCGGCCGGTGGCCTCGATGTCATCCGCTGTTTCACGCATCCGGTCGTTGATCTGGTCCGGAGTCAGGTTCATGTTGGCACTTCTCATCAAGGCGGCCACGGCAGCCAGATGGGGAGCTGCCGCGGAGGTCCCAAAGAAATTGGGGTAGTTGGTGTTATCTGGATCACTTTCATCCCCAAAGAAGGTGGTATCGGTTCCATCCGGCGCGGTTAATTCGGGCTTGAATACCATCGTGGGTGTTACACGGCGGGGGTAGCCGATATCGGGGAAATAAAGGGGCAAAGAACCACCCATCGAAGAGAAGGATTCCACATCAATAGTGTTTCGAGGAAGAGTATATTGCCCCTCTTCATCGATTTCCTGATAATCGATCGCGGCTACCGCGATCGCGTTCTCCGCCGCGCAATGCCCCCAAATGGTACGGTCGCCAAGATAATCGATATCAGGTGAGGGAATGGGATCAGAAGAGAGAGTTTCCGCATACACCAGAAGGTGCAAACGGACGGGTTCCCGCCCTTTGGCATGGTTAATTACCAAATGGTATTGAGTGACATCCTCCAAAGCAACATAACCAGAAAAGAACTCGTAGGGTTCTCCCCGTGGACTTCCTTCGCGGCCCTGAACACTGGCGCTTTGCGCGACAATGGTATCGTCCGTCAGAGGCACCGCGGTACTGCTGACAAGATAGAGATCCAAGTCCGACTCGGCTCCATTGCCCGCGCCATAAACTCCCGCATAGGGCTCATCCCACTTCAGAATCGCACGGATATACAAGATACCGCTCGGGGCGTTAATGGTTAAATGGGTGTCCGAGGCAAGTCCTTTGGCCGCGCCAAAGTCATGGAGATCCAAGCCAGTCGGGGGCAGGGTCTCATCATCCTCGCTGGACACATCGACGTAGTCGGCCTCATGGGCGGTATCAGCGAAATTACCCGCGCTGGAATAGTAGGGCACACCCGCCTCAACCGCTTTGTTGGCCGCGACCGCAATCGGGCCGTTCTGATACATCGGTTCCACAAAATAGATCACATCATCGACAAGGACATCCGCAGGGGCTTCACTGTCTTTCCACAACTTCGTGATGTTGTCCGCAAAGGTGTCATAACCAGAAGAAGCCGAGGCAAAGGAGATTTCACAACCAGGAGCCAGGTCATACACCAGCTGGGCCATGCCATTGCCCTCATCCGATCCGAATCCCGGACCGTCATCAATGATACGGACCGAGGCCGGCAAGTCGCCCGTAACCTGTTCGCGGCAGCCTTTGAGATATCCCCGGGTGATCGTGCCACTGCGTGTATCGTGAAAACTGTCGCTCATGACACCGACTCGTACTCCCGTGCCATTGACACTATAGGCCTCACGGGCATCGGCAGTTTTAATGGAGACGTCCGCCTGGCTGGTCACACGCCCGACCGAGGTAATGTAGGGAGACTCAACCGCGATGCCGCGTACATCCGCACGATGAGCCAAAGCCTGCAAATCGCGTGGATCCGAGCACCACACCACCACTGTGTTGACACCCGGATGTGTGTGGGTGCTGCGCACCTGTAGACCCGCATCGGTGCAGGCCTGGATGAGGGCATCGCTCAGCTCAGTGACGCCCACGACACATTGCAGTTTGCTACTCTGACGGATCGCGTGGGGAGCTATGCTCTCCATGACCACCGCGGGGGTGGCCTTGGTCTTCTTCAGCATGTTGGTCATCTGAAGCAGGTTGGTATCCATCTTCGCGAGGTCAGGATCTCCGCCGCAGAAGAGCTCGATCTTGGGATCCACTTGGGCGGAGGCCATCTGGGGCATCGCCGGAAGGATTACCAGCCCCAAGAGTAACAGCCCAATCCCACGCACCAAAATGTTAAGACGCATTCTCACAATCCTCCCTCGGCCGAGACATGTCAGCATCCGCCTTGTGTTCACACCCACGCAAGA
>CAYRBI010000041.1:0-37116 GCA_964422415.1 uncultured bacterium
ATTCTATGAGACTTGGCCCTGGAAGAGAATGAGAGACCCTTTTGGCCCAGGCCGATCCTTTCTCTTGACAGAGTATACCACGAAAGGTCATATTATCTGTAAGCGCGGAAAGGAGGTGGTCACTACATGATAGAAGGTTGTTGTAGTATCTATCGGAGTTCGTGCAGTCGAGTTGTTTCGGCGAGCGCAGGTGGCTGGGAGGGCACGTCGGGTTAATCCGGCGCTCCTGTTAACCGCCTGTCCGGGGAGCAGGATAGCACCGTTGATATTTTCACGGTGCGCGTCCGGAAAAGCCTGATGCTCGCTCTCCAAACCAAGCAGTCCACTGACAAGGGGTCCAGTAACTGGGCCCCTTGTTCGCTTTTGCCAGCATTACAAACATCCCAAACTTCTTCACAATCCATCGATTTCAAATATCTCTCCTCACTCACACTTGTCAGAATCCAACCCTCTGAATCTACTTGGTAGTCAGTAAAAATGAAGAGGGGTGGAGTCCCCGGGAGGACTCCACCCCATAACCTAACTGTTGGCTACAGTCTCAACGAACGTTAGTCACCCACTTCGTCGTAACCGTAGAGTTCCATATCGATGGCATTCTGGCTGGCGATGAGTGGCAATGTCCAAGCCGGAATCACACTGTCAGGAGTCACACGCGCCGTGCCAAACACCCACACACCACCTTGTTTGTCTAGGGTGTAAAATCCGCCCTCCGGGCAACCCGCCGAGAAGTCGAAGTCTACGAAGATCGAGTAAGAGTCAGAACCGTATGTGGTCGCATCACTCTCATCCACAGCAGTCTCCGGATCATCGAAGCCCAGCACGATGTACGGCATACCCACGGTGGTGATAAGCGTACCCGGGTTGTTCGGATCTTCATTACGCGTGAAGAACACCGGGTTGGTGGGTACATCCACCGGCACCGCGTGAATACCACCCCATCCATCGTAGACCACCAAGCCTTCCTGTGTATCGGGGAAGATCTCGGCGTCACGGCAGATATCCTGGCCTGGGAAGAACGGCCAGACATACCCTGAGTCGGTGTAGTCGAACGGTTCACCCGCAGCCACGGAAGGAATCTTGGGTTCGAGCAGCTTCAACGGATCGTTAACAGCCAGTCCGGCGTAAGTCCCGGCAACCACCGGGCCTGCATCTGGAGTGAACTGGTAACGTGCGCCTTGGCTATCGAAGATGACATAACCATCCGCCCGGTTAAGCGGCGGATTGACATCGATCACCACCAACGCGACCGCACGGATGTTAGCCCCGCCTGGATTAGCCAGCCATGAAGCACGGAAGGCTCCGAACGGTACGTCATAACCCAACGGTAGAACATCAGTACCCGTCACCAGAGCCGTCTCCAAGGCCTCCTTAGTGTCTCCCGCCCGGTAGATACCACCGAAGTCAGTCAACACCCAGAATCCTTCACTGCTCTGCGACATCTCGACGTCGACCGCACGGCCAATCGGGAAGTCGGAGGTAACCGGGAACACGAAGTCTTGTGGGATATTGTCTCCCGAATTCTCCACGAAGGAGACCACACCTTCACCGTTGAGAACCACCAGGTCTTCCGTCGGAGGAATACCATTGTTGGCTATGGCCCTCTCTAGATCACGTGCCAAATCATTGGTATACGAGAATCCACCCGTAATCACCGGCGGATGTCCGACACGTTCGATCTGACCTGTAGTCAGGAGCATGTACAGACCGCTCTCACAACCCGGAGTCGGGGTGACGGTCGGAGTCGATGTATCCGTCGGAGTTGGAGTGAAGGTTTCTGTCACCGTCGGAGTAGCCGTATCCGTAAACGTAGGAGTATCCGTCGGCACACCTGTAACCGTCGGAGTCTCCGTCGCCGTATCCGTAAACGTCGGAGTCTCTGTCGCCGTATCCGTAAATGTCGGTGTCTCTGTCGCTGTATCCGTAAATGTTGGAGTATCCGTCGCCGTATCCGTAAACGTCGGAGTTTCCGTCGCCGTACCTGTAAACGTCGGAGTTTCCGTCACTGTATCCGTAAATGTCGGAGTATCCGTCGGTGTATCTGTAAACCTCGGAGTATCCGTGGCCGTATCCGTAAATGTCGGAGTCTCCGTGGCCGTACCCGTAAATGTCGGAGTCTCCGTCGCTGTATCCGTGGATGTCGGAGTATCAGTAAAGGTTTCGGTAAAGGTTGCCGTAGCGGTTCCGGTCACAGTCGGAGTGGGAGTCCAGGTTGGCTCCTCTGGGCACTGGGCAGGAGCGCAGATGACCGCCATACCAGAGACAAACGGAGAGAGGTCATCCAATGTGAAGCCTGTCTCATTTCCAGAGCCATCACCCAGGTTCGCAAGCCCACATGTTCCAATCGGCCAACCTTGTAAACCTGTGCAGGGCAGACCTGCCTCATTGGAGCAAACACAGCAGGAGAAGGCGGTTTCACCCTGGACATAGACAGTCCCCACCTCATCACCTGCACTCGCGACAAATCCCTGATTATTGAGTTGGTCGATGATCGAATTGGCCAACTTGTCCAAGGCCTCGTCGCAAGAGAACGGTGTTTGATCTAATGGATCTTCATCGGCCACCGATGCCAGGTCGACTACAACCACAGCATACGGACTACTGCCACAGTCCACAGGACCGCAGGTAGTGTTGGTAAACTCTGGCACTAGACGAATCGAGAAGGGCTGGCTGTTAGCTGTAACCTCACCCTGACAGAGCAAGGAAATATTCGCCGCATCGGCACAGGTGAAAGGAGTCTCGGTGTCGGTCGGAGTAGCCTCGGCGGTGCCGGTCGGTGTCAGAGTAAATGTTGCAGTGTCGGTCGGTGTGAAGGTAAAGGTAGCAGTGTCTGTCGGCGTGGATGTACTTGTTGCGGTAAAGCTCGCCGTAGCAGTCAGAGTCGGGGTGAACGTAAACGGCGTCTCCGTATTTGTTGGGGTAGGAGTATCGATAAATGGTGTCTCGGTGGGCGTAAACGTATTGGTCGCCGTCGGAGAACTGGTTTCGGTAAGTGTCGCAGTAAAGGTAAAGGTCGGCGAGTCACTGGCTGTCGCGGTCGGGGAAGGTGTCGCACTGGAGGTAAAGGTTGGCGTAGGAGTCACTTCCTCACAGGGAGCCAAGGCGGCGATGACACCCAAACCACTAACGACATTGTTGAAGTCACTTTCAGTGAAGGGGGATTCATTACCATTCACCCCATCACCCAGGTTCGCCAATCCGCACACCCCAATTGCCCAACCATCAGGACCATCACAGGGTAGACCTGCCTCACTGGTGCACAAGCAAGCCGAGAAAGTCGACTCTCCCTGAATATAGACTACACCATCATCGGCACCCGGAGACGCGACAAAACCTTGGGCATTCAGCTGGGTGACGATGGAGTCAACCAGAGCCGCCTTTGCTTCGTCGCAAGAGAACGGAGTCTCATTAGTACCCGCAACACTGGCCGGATCCACAACGACCGTTGCATATGGAGTCGAAGAGCAAGCTACCGGGCCACATGTATTGTCTATGAACTCAGGTACCAAGCGGATGTTGAAGGGCAACGCATTAAGTGAAGTTGGACCGGCGCAGACCAAGGTAAGGTTCATGGCTTGGAAGCATTCAAACGGCTTCTCGGTCGGTGTAAAGGTTGGTGTATCGATTAAAGTAGTATTGGTTGGCGTATTGGTTGGAGTATACGTCGCCGTATCCGTTACCGTATTAGTCGCCGTATTCGTGAAAGTCGGAGTAAATGTAAACGGTGTCTCCGTCGAGGTGTTCGTAATGGTTGGAGTCGGAGTATCGGTATTCACAAAGGTCGCGGTGAAGGTAGGTGATATGGTCGGCGTTCCCGATTCAGTAAAGGTCGGTGTTGGAGTCGCTGGGCACTCATCATCCAGGCCGATGATACCAAGACCCGACGTCACATCATTAAAAGTTGACTCGGTAAAGGAACTCTCGTTACCGGAAATTCCATCACCCAGGTTGCCCAGACCACACACATCAATCGGCCAACCAATCTCCCCACGGCAGGATATACCAAACGTGACCGGTTCATCACTGCACAGACAGAAGTGGAACGGTGCATTATTTTGGACCACCACCCGTCCGTCAGTACCTGTGGTTACATGCATACCTTCCATTTCCAACTGAGTGAAGATATCCCCGTATAACGTCGCCAGAGCCGTATCGCAGCTGAATGGGGTCTCAAATGGTGATTCGCTTGCGACAGAGGCTGGATCCACTATGAACGTGGCAAGAATCGAGCCTGTACAGACCACTGGACCACAGGTGGCATCGGGAATATCACCACTCACCACACGCACCATGAAGGGTAAGCCATTCAGCGAGGTTTCACCCGCACACACCAAAGAGATGGCCCGTGCATTCGTGCACACAAACGGGCCCTGTTCGGTATCGGTGGGGGTTGCAGTCCACGTTTCAGTCGGTACGGGTGTATCGGTAAGCGTATTGGTTACTGTGTCGGTTGGAACAAAGGTATCAGTCGGTGTATCCGTCCGGGTAATTGTCAGGGTATCCGTCGGTGTATACGTGAATGTCTCAGTCACCGTGTTGGTGGGTGTAGGAGTATAGGACTTGAAGATGGTCTTTGTGACGGTTGGAGTCGGTGTATCGATCAGATCGATGACATTTTCGACCGCGAAACCAAGACCACACTGAAATTCGTTTGGAAGTTCTGATTCGTTGCCAGTGGAACCATCCGCCACATTGTAAATCGGCTTCCAACTGAGTGGGTAACAAGTCAATTGGTCATCACAATCGCTAAAGGCAATTTCAGGAGAGCAGAGACCGACGTAGAACCTGGTGGTGGAGATCGCATCGATAAAGATCGTACCGGGGCTACCTTCCACGGTGGAGGCAATAATCAATCCCGCCGCAGCTGGAGAACTATTAATGGCGGCAACCAGCTGATTGATGATCTCCTGTCTGGCCACATCACACGGAATACTCACAAACGCGGCCGAATCAATGGTGTATTCAGCCAAGGCATCAAAGGGATCGCACGCCACCGCATTTTCGGGAGCCGGATCATTCGGGTCAAAGTCACCCTTCATAATGCGGATACGCACCGGGTCCGGTGTGCCATATTTCCCGATGTTGCAATTGCACAGGAGGGTAAATGTGGCTCCCATGATCGAATTGCCCGGGGTCGGGGTGGGCGTCGGCGTATTCCCCGAAAGGGTATTCGTGACCGTTGGAGAAAGAGTAATCGTCGAAGTTGGTGTTTCTGTTGGAGGTGGCGCAATGGAGGGGAAGATTCCATCGGCGCTGGCGCCACCCAGTAATGCCACCTGTCCCGCATTCAATACACAGGGGAGGATGGCAATACTATTGGTATAACCAACATTCACCTCACCATCTTCATCGGAGAAGAGGAGGGTTGGGAGACCGGAGGCAGCGGTGTTCAACGACCAACGGCCATCGAGACCTGCACTCAAAGTTTGCACACCCACTTCCGTACCATCGATATACTTGGTCAGGGTTGCAGTGGTCAGATCGAAGGTAACTGCGATCCGGTGCCAGGCATCAAAGGTCACGTTCCCCTGGTAGTTGCTACTGATTCCAATTCCATTGGAGGTTTTGTGAATAAACAAATCACCATCATTACTATTATCCGGGCTGGTTTGGAGAAGAGCCCGGTAGCCAGTCGAGGTGGATGGATAATAAAGGTCCATCACCAGACTGAATTGGTTCACATAGGCTCCTCCCCCATTGGCATCAATCCCGGGGAACATCTGAATACCATCGGTTTGTGGATAAGCCCCGAATTTCATAACCTTGGCTGGGGTTCCATTGATATCCGCAATTCCGAAATTAGTAGTGGTATCAAACTGAGTTAGGGATGCCGCATTACCACGGTAAGTCAAGTTATTACCGGTGGATGCGTTCAGATTGCCCATATCAAAGTCCCACAGACCGGCGACATCACTGCAGAGTTTGTCAAAGTCAGCATCGACCTCGAAGATAAGGGGAGATTCAAATGCCGCCGCGTTACCATCGCGGTCATCTCCATTACCCGCATTCCAGTCATCGTCAAACCGGCGCGCGGTGTTACTGACTGAATAGAAGTGGATCTCAAGACCCGTGACAGCTGAAGCGAGTTTTCCGCCTAGCGCATCCTGAAGGACAGTAAGGGAGGCGATATAGTCATTTGGCGAGGCGGGATTGGCGCCACCAAATGCGGTGGGTGTCACCTCATTCGCCAACAGGGTGAAACCACTGGTGGGTGGGGTTTGCTGAGTGACATAGACATCATAGTGGTGGAAGACACGGCCATCTCTGCCATTGTTACCACTGAATACGCGGAGTTCATTGAGATCGACCTGTCCACCCAGATCCCAGCGAGCCACCAATGCAGGAACATTTTCACCAGGGAAGTCATTAAGAAGACCGGTTAAGCCTCCCAGGGTGGCACCATCGGTGAAGGCGGCTTGTTGGTCGGCAGGATTGGTATTAGCGGGATGCCAACCACCGGAAACCACTGTGGCCAGATTACCATTCAAGTCATCGGTGGCCGAGGGTTGGAAGGCCAACGCCGACAGTGAAGGCACACATTCAGCCACTGAAGACACAATACCAGAACGAATAATGCTTTCGATGCTCTGGTAAGTGATGGCATTCACACCACCCACCTGAATGGTTCCCGCTCTCAGCGCGGTTGGGAAAAGACCCGTTGACAGGTTGAGTGTGTCGGCAGGAGCCGTAACCGGATCGCCACCATTCAAGGAGATGAACAAATCTGGCGCGGTATTGATATTGTAAACATCATTGCCAGCGCCGGTCGAAATGCTCAGAAGATCAAGGCCTGTTGCGTGAAGCCCAGAGGAGACCACAGTAATCGTATCTGTCCCGGTGGCATCATCCGTGGAGGCTGAATCCACTGAAAGCTGATCGACACCCGAGAAGAAGAGCGTCTCAAAAGCAGCCCCATCGGCGGTACCCGAGACGGAACCCTGGCCAGCACCAGCGGACTGAACGGTGATGACATCCAGATTACTGTTCATAACCAGGCTAAAGTTGGCGATATCACTCACCGAGACGGGCTCAAGTCCAGTAAATGTGAAGGTACCGCCACCCGCAACTACGACACCCGATCCAGCTGTGGCGCCAGGGGTGTATGTGCCTTCGGTGGCCCCATTTCCATTGAGAACCAACTTATCAGGTCCACCCGCACCACCATTGAAGGTGATCGGAATATTGAAAGCGCCATTACAGAAATCGATAGTCAATGTTTCCGCTTTGTCGGTTCCATTGAAGGTGACCCCGCTTAGATCAGCGGGTGATGCTGCAGTAAGAACTGTCCCCGTCGGATCGGTGATGATGGCAGCCTTGTCACCGATCATCATGATTTTGTAATTGGTGGGTTTGAAGGAGGGCAGTGGTAGGACTGGACTGCTTTGGTTGGAGGTGACACCGATCTGATCGATCTGAATCGTCATCGTGGCATCATGAGCTCCCAAGTTCACTCCCAGCGTATTCACATAATTGGAATCAGTGAGGCTGCTGAGGGGGAAGGAGAAGGTGTGAAACTGACCATCCACCACAAGCGTGGTGTCAGAAAGTGATTTATAGGAATAACCACTTCCCGTGTGCGAGAAAAACTGGATGGGAATGGTCGTGGTGATGGGAACCCCGGCTCCAACGGCGGCGACAGTGAAATCGACATTGTCGTAATTGCTCAGATCGAGGGGACGGCCAGCGAAGTTCAAGGAATACCCATTGAATATGTTTACCGCACCGCCATTCGATCCACCGGCGTCCGTCCAAGTCAAGGCGCCATCGGTTCCGGCATTGTAATCGACCACGAGGCCGGTTTGATTCTGAGCTCCATTGTTCCCGACTACCGCGGCGTTGTCAAAGTTGACCATGGCGCTATTGAACCCATTGTCGGGGGAGCCAGCGCTAAAGGAAGCCAGAACGCGGCTAGTGAGTGGGAAGCACTCCAGTACGGAACGGACCTCGGTGAGGATGAAGGTGGCGTCACTGGTATGGGAACGAATGTTGATTCCCCATGTACGCACATAGACCTTCTGGGCGGCGGTAAGGCTTGCCAGCGAGAGGCGGTATGTGACCGGCGTAGTTCCCGCCGCTATCGTCTGGTCAGCTCCGAGGGCCACATAATTGGCGTTCGCGGAGGCTTGAACGAAAAATTGCACATTGATGGAGGTATCGGTCCCTGAATATGTTATATCGAATTCAAGGGCTGAGAGGCCCGTCAGGTCGACACCACCAGCACCGGGTTGGAAATTGGCTCCGGTATTGTTCCAACTGTCAGAGATGGCACCGGAAATGCCGCCCGGATTTACCCAGGTGAGTGCACCACCGGAGGCCGCAATGGAAGTAATTCCGGTCCCCCAGCTTTGTACCCAACCTTCTGTACCTGAGTCGAATGTGTTAAGGACTTGTGGGGATTGTGCGAACGCACCCCCAGCGAATATGCATGCTACTAATAGAAAGCGGACCGCTTTACGCATGAGTCACCTCTCTATGCAATTAGGATGCAACGCAGATGCCATACGAATTTGCAGACTGCACAAACTTAGCACAAATACAAGGGAAATGGCAAGCAGTCATTCTCGATTTCTTTGAAAAATGGGCCCTTGTGAAAAGGGTCTCATTAAGCTTCCCACCTTCACACCGTAAGTTGAATGGAAAGGGGTTTCAAGGAAGCCTTGCAGGAGTAGCATTTGGGCACTCTAGGACGCCAGTGGAGGATAATAATTCATGAGTGAAATCACACGGAGAGAGTTTGTGAAAGCGGCTGTGGGAACTGTGGCCTTAACCAGTGTTTCCAAGATTTCCCAGGCGGGATCGCTGAGTGCCGCCTCCAGGTCCGCCGTAGTGGGCGCTAATGACCGGATCCGGTTAGGAGTGATTGGCACTGGGGGGCAAGGCATCGTGGACATGATGACCTTCCTGAAGTTCGACGATGTCGATTGTGTGGCGGTTTGTGATATCGATTCCGGACGGATGTCGGAGGCAGCCAAGAAAGTCGAGGAAGCGCGCAGCAAGCGTCCCGATGAGATCGGCGACTTCCGTAAGCTCATCGAACGCAAGGATATCGATGCTATCCTGGTCGCCACTCCGGACCATTGGCATGCGCTTCCCACCATCTATTCCTGCCAGGCGGGAAAGGATGTGTACTGTGAGAAGCCCTTGGCTACCAGCATTGGCGAGGGACGTGCGATGCTCAAGGTGGCACGGGCTGAGAAACGGATTGTCCAAATGGGAACCCAGTGGCGAAGCGCGCCGCATATGGCCGCCGCAGCCGAGTATGTTCAATCGGGCAAGCTCGGGAAGATCCGCCTAGTCCGTTGCTGGGCATACCTGGCTTGGATCAAGAATGTCGGTAAGCCCGCCGATGCTCCGGTCCCCCCAGGGGTGGATTACGACATGTGGTTGGGGCCTGCCCCCAAACGGACCTTCAACCCCGGACGTTTTCATTTCAACTTCCGCTGGTTCTGGGATTATGGTGGTGGGTTGATGACCGACTGGGGGGTGCATCTCCTCAACATCGCCCTGTGGGCCATGAAGCCCCCCGCGCCACTGCGGGTCACCTCGGTCGGCGGCAAGTATGTTTGGGATGACATTTCAGAGACCCCCGATACTCAGAACACGCTTTACCAATTCCCTGACTTCAGTCTGATCTGGGAACATCAGGGTGAAGCACGGGCTCAGCTGGATGGGCGTGAGCATGGCGTCGCTTTCCATGGTACAAATGGCACTCTCACCCTGTGGAGCAATGGCTGGGAGGTAGTTCCCGCCAAGGATTCCGGCCTGGAGCCTGTGAAGAATGAGGACAACGAGGACAGCCGTCCCGCCCATGTCCGCAACTTCCTGGATTGCATGAGGTCGCGCGAGCTGCCGGTCGAGGACATCGAGGTCGGGCATTATGTCAGCTCCATCGCCCACCTGGGAAACATGGCCTTACGCTCTAAAGGCATAGTCGAGTGGGATCCGAAACTGGAGCGTGCGTGGGGTAATCCAACGGCCAACAAGATGGTCACCAAGGCTTACCGGGCACCCTGGAAGCTGGAGGTGTAGGCACGGCATACCACCCAGTGAAGTCCAATTCTTCACTAAGTGGATTGTGTACTTATGTGAGTCCACGGGATATGCTCAATGAAGAGAACTATCGCGGTGATGCCAAAGTTTGCAGCTTCGGTATCCGACTATTTAAGCGAGACCGATTACAAAGCGCTGAGAGAGGATATCTGCATTAATCCAGAGAAGGGTGTTGTTATACCAGGATGTGGCGGGATGCGCAAACTTCGGTGTCCTGATCCGCAAAAGGGAAAAGGAAAACGTGGAGGAATTCGAATCGTATACTTGGATGTCCCCGAAGCAAACTTGGTGCTGTTGGTTCATTTGTACAGGAAAAATCAGCTAGAAGATATCAGTCCCTCGGAAAAAAAACATTTGAGGCAACTGGCAAAAGAGTTTAAAGAACTCGCACAAGATAAAGCGAGAAAAGGAACAGGATCATGAACAATGGGAAAAAAACTCCGACGCTGGGAGAAAGCCTCATCGAAGGCCTAGAAGATGGGATCCGTTGGATGAAGGGGGAAATCGACGTTGAAACTTTCAATGTGGAAGTCCCTGGATCCCCCCTCGCACTCAAGAAGACAGTCACACGAAAGGTTGCGCGTGTCGGCAGTCAATCCATCTCCAGTTCCCAGAGCCACTCCTCAATGACAGAGTCGGCACCCGTAATCCGGGCAAAGAACAAGGCTTGATCGAGCCAACAAAACCCCCTCGATCCCCGGTGGACATGTATTCTTTCACTCCCACCGGGGATCGAGGAAAGTAAAGCGCGACCCCTTCCCCCCATTCCCCTCCCCCACTTCCCTTGTAACATTCCCCTTGCGGAGACGTCTTTAGATGTAGATGGACACGATCAGGCGCTTCAAAGAGGCAATCGAACAACACCGGGACCGGGTCTACACCCTCGCCTACTATCACCTGGGGCATAGCCAGGAGGCCGAGGATGTCACCCAAGAAGCCCTGGTCCGCCTATGGGAGCACTGGGAAGAGATCGGAGCACGGGAGTCTGCCCGTCCCTGGCTCATCCGGGTCACACGCAATCTGTGCATGGACCGCCACCGGTGGGCACGGCGGACTCAGGATGCCCTGGTATCCCTGGATGATCCCGAGACAGCGGAGGAGATCCAGACCGATAGTCCAGGCCCGGCGGGTGCTTATGAGGCTATGGAAACTCAGGCCCGCCTCGAATCCGCCATCCAACAACTGGAGGAACCTCATCGCAGCGTGGTGATCCTGCGCGAGATCGAGGAACTCAGTTACAAGGAGATCGCCGAGGTCTTGGACCTCTCCATCGATCAGGTGAAGGTCACCTTGCATCGTGCAAGGAAGAAACTCCGCGAGGAACTCATGGAAAGAGTAGCCCAAAATGAAGCCTAACACACAAGGCGGCCTCCCCTCCTGGGCAAGTGAGCAAGTGGAGGCCTATCTGGATGACCTGCTCACACAGGAGGAACGGCAGGCCTTCGAGGAAGAACTCAAGCAATGCTTCGAACTGCGCGAGGAGGTCGAGGCGGCCAAGCACTTCCATGGCCTGTTGCACTCATTACCCATGCGGCATTGCCCAGAACGGGTGACGGAGCAAGTGCTCGCCGGGGTCCAGAAGCAATCTACTTGCTCACGGCGGTGGAGCTGGCCAACGCTCTCGGAGTGGCTTAATCCCCACTCCTCCTGGGTGGTATTCGCCACCGCCTGTGTGGTGGTGTTGATCCTTGTGTTCCAGTTCCGCCAGAACGGCGATCCAGGCCCCTCGCACCCCACACCGCGTGAGGTCCGCATTGCCGAACGGCAGATCGGAGCCACCATGACCTATCTGGCTCATATCGGAGCAAGAACAGGAACAGCCGTGCAGGCCGAGGTCTACCACTCGGCAGTGGTGGTTCCCATTCAGGAGACTGTCCGCGCGATCGTAAAAACAGATCTCGCGGCTTCCATCAAATCCATTGTAAACAAGGAGATATAGACATGGTAAAATGGTTCGCTTCAATCCTCATTCTGATGCTCTTCACAGCGGGGGCCTGGGCACAAGCAGCTCCACCAAGCCCCACGGCACCTTCCACGGTCAAGTCCTCGTCCGGCGTAGTGACCTTCTCCCTGGAGAATGCAAAACCCAGTGTGTCCGTCAACCTTGAAGGACCGATGATCCGCATCGCGGCAGCGGCGGCGGGCGAGGCCGGCTCTCCCATCAGCGATCTCCTTGATCAGATCAAACTGGTCCATGTCCAAGTTTATGAGGGACTCCAGCAGGATGCCACTGTGGTTTTAAACGCCGCCTCCAATAAGATCGTGGAATTAAAACAACAGGGCTGGTCCTCGGCCGTGAGTGTTCCCAACAAGGGAGAATCCGTGGATGTCCTTACGCGCACATCGGAGGATGCCATCCTGGGATTGGTAGTGCTGGTGGCCGAGAAGAATGAGATTGTTTTTGTTAACTTGGCGGGCGAAATCGATCCGGAAGGGTTGGGAAAGATGATCGGTAAGTTTAAGGAAGCGATTCTCGATGGAAATTTGGTCGATTTCCAGGAGGCCCTCTTCCCTGACGAGGGGGATGATGACGACGACGAGGATGAGGACGAATTAGGGGAAATGGTGAAAGAAAAGATAAAGGAGAAGATGAAGAATAAAGACAAGGATGGGGAGAAGGAGCAAACCCCTCAAGCCGAGTCGCAGTCCGCACCCCAAGCGGCGCCGGAGACCGCACCATAGCAATAGAGCTTCTCAAGAATCGGATGAAGACCACAAACGGAGGAGCGGGGTGCCCGCTCCTCCGTTTTCTTTGACGCGAACCTTTTCCGTGACGTTGTGGCAGTATCCCTCCAACCCCAACCCTTCCCCGCCATGAGAGCGGGAATGTTATTCAACCCATACCGGAACCGGAATGGTCTGCTCATACCCCCCGCAATTGCCGAAACCACAATGCTCGTGTTTGACCTTCACCCACAGCACATGCAGGCCGGGTTCGATATCGGCGCGGGCGGTTACCTGGAGCAGCATCTCCGTGGAAACCTGGATAGGTTCGTTGAGCTCGGCCTTGTAAACTGGCTGATCGAAGGAACCATCGGTCTTAACCTCCACCTGGACGGGCTTGTGGATCTCCGCGCCCGGGCGTGGAACTGAGTAAGTCGGAAGCGCGACGAGACGGACATCGAAGGCTTCCCCAGGTTTGATCGTGTCGGGCTGGGTGTCGGCCAGGTAAAAAAGGACCTCCCCCCGGAAAACGAAGTAGCTCTGGTTCCAAGCCCCTGAGTATCCCACCCAGGTGGGATCGAAACGCTCGTTAAGCGCCTTCTGGACTAATTGCTCATTGATCTTCTGACGCCGCAGCCGTCCATACCGGTCGACCAGGAAGTATTCGCGGTCCTGGATGATCTGGTAATCCGCGCGGGTTTTTCCATTCTGGTCCACGGCAATAATGATCTCAGGATGGAGTCCCGATGGGGGGGTGTTCCCCTCCGTGATCACCACCACTTGCAGTCCCTGGGGGCCAAGCCGTTCCTGCCAGTCGTTGATCCGTTGGATCGTTTCGATGGGAACATCTCCCTGGGCGCCGACATAAAGGACCAGCAAGACCTGGCCGCGATGGCTGACCCAAGTGGAATCGAAACCCGCGCCAGCATCCTTGGCCGAGACTGGTGGCGCGGCCATTCCTGTTTTGGGGGGTTGTGCGCTCTCGGCCCGCTGGGCCAGGCTAGCCATAAGGACCATGATGATGAGTGGTAACAACCTCCAGCACCTGGAAGACTTCATCCTGTTTGCTCCTGCAATCAACGTTCTGGTAAACCTCAACCTGCTATTATCGTAAGGAAGAGGCTGGATCATGAGGAGGGGGAGGGATTATTTCGAGAACGAATAAAAAAAACAGGCTTTATACTGATTCATGGGAGCTCCATGATCTTACCTGAACCCCTCGGGAGAAGATGGCCATGAATATGCGGCATTTCTTGATCTATACCATCCTGTTGATGGGAGATTTCGTTGGGGGGCTAACCGTCCATCAAACCTGGTGCGATGGTCCAGTACCATCCATGGCCGCCACCACGCCAGACTTCCCCTTAAATCCGGTGGTTGAAGACTATATCCGGCTAGCCGAGCAGAGGAATCCTGGCCTTAAGGCCGCCTTCCAGCGTTGGCAAGGAGCACTTCAGAAGGTCCCTCAAGTCACCTCTCTGGAAGATCCTGAACTCTCCTTCATGGATTATTTGAAGCACACCATGCAAACCCAGCAGGAACTCGGTATTAAGCAGATGTTTCCATATCCAGGCAAACTCGCACTTCGCGGCCAGGTAGAATCCGCCGAGGTTCTAGCCCTCCGGAAAGAACTCGAGAAAGAACGTCTTGAGCTTCGCTCCGAGGTCAAGGATGCCTTTTATGAATATTACTATCTGGAGCGGACGATCCAGATCAATACTGAGAATCTGGAACTACTCAAGCACTTTGAGAGCGTGGCCACGGCGCGGTACGGGGTTGGACAGAGCGGCAACCAGGATGTCCTCAAGGCGCAAGTCGAGCTTGGGAAGGTTGAGAATGAGCTCCGTAACCTGATGGATTCACGCACTCCGGTATGTGCACGGCTCAACGCTTTGATGAATCGTCCCACCACCGCTCCCCTTCCCCCCCCACTGGAGGTTGACGCGCGTCAGGTCTCGCTGGAGGTGGAATCCCTTCTCCAGACCACCTTCCGGACTAACCCAGAACTACAAGCCCTGGATGCACGTATTCAGAAAGCCAACGGGCAGGTGGCCTTGGCACAAAAGGAATACCTCCCGGACTTCTCCCTGGGTCTCAATTGGATGAATGCCAACACACATATGGAAGATCCGATGGAGGATGAGTATGCCGCTTCTCTAGAGATGAACCTCCCGGTGTACCGGAAACGTATCGCCGCGATGGTGCGGGAAGCTCAAGCGGGTGTCCAAGAGATCCAAAACATGCGGCAAGAAACTCAGAACCGTCTCGCGGTTGATCTGCAAGATCAGCTCTACAAACTCCGCAACGCGGAACGGCAGCTGAGGCTGTTGGCTGACCTGCTTATCCCCAAGGCACGCCAGTCGCTCCAGATCACCGAAACCTCTTACAGCGCTGGCCAGACACCTTTCCTCGAACTGGTCGATACCGAACGCGAGCTCCTGACGTTCCAGGAGAACTATTACCGTTCGATCGCGGATTACCTACAAGCGCTCGCACGGATCGAGATGCTTACTGGTCAATCCATCGTGGACCAGAACGCGCCGCCCCTACTCTCCCCCCAGATCGAGGGAAGATCCAAACCCGCTGAGGGTCCCATCGAAACCAGTTCACCTGACGAAACCGGTATCCCCGAGGAACCACCAGTTCCCGGGCCGTAAAGGCACGCTCTATCGTGCCCGCGGGAGGTTTACTCATGAACACCCTAACAAAACACATCAAACTCTTCCTGATTATGGTCCTTGTACTCCTTGCCGTGGGGGTGGGGATTGTGATTGGCCGGAACTCCATTCCTCTTCCCCTGGAAGGAGTGAAAGAGTCCCTGGCACAGGCCCCGCCAGAGCAGGTACCGTTGGCGCGGGAATCCCTTCCCGCGCCGAAGGACGATGCGATGGGAACAGGAAAGGATTCTCCTGCCACAACAGATTCCAACAACACCGCCACCGGCAAAATCAAGTGGTGGACCTGCTCCATGCACCCACAGATCAAGCTGCCTTCGGGTGATATGAAGTGCCCGATCTGCTTAATGAACCTGATTCCGGTTATGGAAACAGTACCGGAAAGTCAAGCGGTACCCGGACTCTCCTTATCGGAGCGCGCACGTTCTCTCGCGGAGGTGGAAACCGCACCAGTGGAACGCCGCGAGGTGACCAAGACACTCCGCCTGGTGGGGAAGATTCAAGCCGATGAAACCCAGCTGGCTGTAATCAGTGCACGGGTTGCCGGCAGACTCGACCGGCTCTATGCCGATTACACCGGGATGAAGGTCCGAAAGGGGGATCACCTGGTTGAACTCTATAGTCCAGAACTTTTCTCCGCTCAGCAGGAGCTCCTCCAATCGGTCCGCGCCCTGTCGGACAGTGGCACCTCCTCTTCGGACCTTGTCAAAACCAGCAACCAATCCTTGATCGAGGCCTCCAAGCAGAAACTGGTTCGTCTAGGTCTGACCTCCGAGCAGGTCGAGGAGGTTCTTAAGAGTGGCGCGCCACGGGATACGGTAACGCTGTTCTCACCTACGGCGGGTGTGGTCATCAGTCGTGAGGGGACGGTCGGGATGTATGTCGAGGAGGGGGCTCCCATCTACACGGTCGCCAATCTCTCGACGCTCTGGCTCATCCTGGATGCCTACGAATCGGATATGGAATGGCTGCATTATGGCCAACAGGTGCTTTTCGAGACCGAAGCCTTTCCTGGTGAGCACTTCGCGGGAATCCTTTCATTTATCAGCCCAACTCTCGATGAAAGCTCTCGTACACTCAAGTTGCGGGTCATTGTCCCCAACCCGGAAGAGAAGCTGCGTCCGGGGCTGTTCGTCCGCGCCACTATCCAAGCGGTTCCAGTCGAGGGAGGAAAGACAATGTCGGTTGATCTTTCCGGCAAGTGGATCTGCCCGATGCACCCAGAGGTGATCCGGAACACCCAGGAGGCCTGCCCGGTATGCGGCATGCCACTCGAAACCGCTGAGTCCTTGGGTTACCAGACCATGGCTCACCCGGGCAACCTCCCTCTCGTCATCCCCGACACCGCGCCACTCATCACCGGCAAACGGGCGGTGGTGTATGTCGAAGAACAAAGACCAGAGGGAGTGGTCTATACCAGCAAGGAGGTCGAGCTAGGGCCCCATGCCGATGGTTTCTATGTGATTTCCACAGGCCTCAAAGAGGGTGAGAAGGTTGTCACCCATGGCAACTTCAAGATCGACAGCGCATTACAGATTCTCGCCAAGCCCAGCATGATGAATCCCCTCCCGGCGGAGACGCTCCCTACTTCAACTCCCATGCCGATACCCACTCCCACCCCAGAGGCTAAGAACCAGCCCATGGAGATTTCTCGCGAAACCGCCCTGAAGATCAGACCCATGGCCGAGAGCTACCTTAGCCTTCACAAAGCCCTCTCCGAAGATTCCTTTGAGAACGCCATCAAGGCGGCCAATGATCTCGCCAAGGCTCTGCAAACCTTCCCGGTACCATCACTCGAGGGCATGGCGAAAAAAACCTGGGAGGAAGACTCTGGTCAGCTGAAATCTACTGCCCTTGAGGCCATCAAAGCCACTGACATTCGGATGCTACGCGAGAAGTTTGAACCGCTCTCGATAGCCCTGGACTCCTTTGTTCAGCATTTCGGCAATGTCCTCGAGGTCCCACTCGGCAGGGTCTTCTGCCCGATGGCCTTCAACAATAGGGGAGCCTTTTGGATTCAAGCAGAGGGCCAGGTGGCAAATCCCTACTTCGGGAGTGAGATGCTGCGTTGCGGGGCTCTCAAGGCCACCTATCCACCACTCGTCCCCAAAGGGGCTGGTCCTCCATGACCGGGCTTGGTTCCACACCTTCTCCAACACCCCTTCCTGAACCAGACAGCCTGGTCAACAAGCTGATCCGGTTCTGTATGGACAACACACTTATTGTGGTGCTGCTCGTGATCCTTCTGACCGGCTGGGGACTGTATGTGATGCCTTTCGAGTGGGACTCACGGGGATTCCCAACCGATCCGGTGCCAGTGGATGCGATCCCCAACACCGGAGAGAACCAGCAGATCGTGTTCACCGACTGGGAAGGACGTTCTCCGAAGGATGTAGAGGATCAGATTACTTACCCTCTCACGGTGGCTCTGTTGGGGGTGCCGGGGGTTAAGGATGTGCGCTCCTCGTCAATGTTCGGTTTCTCCAGCGTGAATGTCATTTTCGAGGACTCGGTGGATTTTTACTGGTCGCGTAGCCGGATCCTCGAACGGCTCTCAACGGTAACAAGCGAGCTGCCGGCGGGTGTGATACCCCAACTCGGTCCTGACGCCACGGGACTGGGGCAAGTTTTCTGGTATACGCTGGAGGGGCGGGAATGGGGGCTGGATGAATTACGCTCTCTCCAGGACTGGACGATCCGTTACACCCTTCAGAGTTCTGATGGAATCAGCGAAGTGGCCTCGGTGGGTGGGCATGTCAAAGAATACCAGGTCGATGTGGATCCCGATGCCATGCGTGCCTACCGTGTCACGCTCGAGGAGGTAGCACAGGCCGTCCGGCGCTCCAACATCGATGTGGGAGCGCGCACTATCGAGGTTAACCGCGTAGAATATCTCGTACGCGGTATCGGCTACATCAAGTCAGCTGAGGATCTGGAGAACACGGTCATCAAGGAGAACGATAATATCCCGATCTACCTCCGCAACATCGGACATGTCTCGATTGGACCAGCGTCACGCCGTGGCGCGCTCGATATGGAAGGCTCCGAGGTGGTGGGAGGGGTGGTGGTGGTCCGGCAGGGAGAGAATCCGCTCCAGGCCATTAAAAAGGTTAAAGAGAACCTCGACCGGATTGGGGAGCGGGAGGTGGTGGATGGCCAGGAAACCTGGGTTCTGCATGGTTACGAGAAAAGGCTGGCTGATGGAACCCGGTCAAAGATCCGTCTGATCCCCTTTTATGACCGCACCGAGCTGATCCGTGAAACGCTAGGCACCCTGCGTGAAGCCCTCAAAGAGGAGGTGCTGACCAGCATCCTGATCATCGTCATCATGTTGTCGCACTTCCTGAGTTCAGTCCTCATCTGTTCCCTGCTTCCACTCACCATCCTGGTAACCTTCATCCTGATGCGTGTGTTTGGAGTGGATGCCAACATCATGTCATTAGGCGGAATCGCCATCGCCATCGGTGAGATGGTGGACATGGGAATCATCTTCGCGGAGAACATCCTGGCCAAAGTAACGCGTGGGGAGGAAACGCATCCGCTGGGGGAAACTGAGAAAGGAACGAAAAAGGATTCTGGTTCCAGCGGCATAAACCACCTCACTCCCGCCGTCCCCCCTCCCCCGGGGGGAGAGGGGGACGGTGGGTGGGATGCCCGCCATGTGGTGTATGAGGCCGCCAGCGATGTCGGCAGCGCGGTAGTGACCGCCATGACCACCACTATCGCCACCTTTCTGCCAGTATTCGCCATGGTGGGAGCGGAGGGGAAGCTCTTCAAACCTTTGGCCTATACCAAAACCTTCTGTCTGTCGGCCTCGCTCATCATCGCCATCGCCATTGTCCCCTGCCTGATGTTGTGGGTGGTACGCAAAAAACGGATTCCTTGGGGGTTGAAGGTTTTCAATGTGGCCGTGTTGTGCGGCGCGGGGGTATGGGTGGGTATGCGGATCCATGCCATCCTGGGGGCATTGCTCATCGCCCTGGCGGTCTACCGCTTCTTCGAGACCAGCCTTTCCGGCTGGAAGGGAAAAACTGTCCAGTGGATTCTCAACTCCGTGATTGTGGTGATTATCACCCTCGTGTTAACGGATTCTTGGATGCCACTCGGCCATGGTCCCGGATATCTCAAGAACCTGGCTTTAGTTTCAACCGTTTATGGGACAGTCATCGTGGCCTTGCTGCTCTTCCAGTTTCTTTACCCCTCTCTGTTGCGCTTCTTCCTCAATCACAAGTGGGTCTTTTATCCCATTCCCATCTTTCTCTCGCTTTTGGGGCTGAGCATCTGGCTGGGCTTCGAGACCTTGTTTGGGTGGGTACCGCACACCTTGGACCACGTGGGATGGGAGGGTGACCGGCTGCGCGCCTCGGTCCCCTGGGTGAGCCTGATCCACAAGTTTCCAGGCCTTGGCAAGGAGTTCATGCCGCCACTGGATGAGGGCTCCTTTCTCTACATGCCCACCACCATGCCTCACGCGGGTATGGAGGAGTGTCTGGATGTACTCTCCAAGCAGGATCGCTTGATCCGCGCCATTCCCGAGGTGGACTGTGTAGTGGGAAAGATCGGGCGTGTGGAAAGTTCTCTCGATCCAGCGCCGTTATCCATGGTGGAGACAGTCATCAATTATAAACCGGAGTGGACCCTTGACCCCACGACTGGCAAGCGGTTCCGTAATTGGCGCGAGCAGATCAAAAGCCCAAGCGATATCTGGGATGAGATTGTCAAGGAAGCCCAACTGCCCGGCTCCACCTCCGCGCCTAAGCTCCAACCCATCGCCACACGGTTGGTCATGCTCCAGACGGGAATGCGGGCCGCCATGGGGATCAAGGTCTATGGCCCCTCCCTGGAGGTGATCGAGGGTCTCGGACTGCAGATCGAGCATCTCCTCAAGCAGGTTCCGGGCATCGATCCAACCACGGTCATTGCGGACCGGGTGGTGGGGAAACCTTACCTGGAGATCCGGCTCGACCGGATGGCGATAGCACGGTATGGAGTCAACATCTGGGATGTCCAGGATGTGATCGAGATGGCCATTGGTGGAATGCCTATCACACGGACGGTGGAAGGCCGGGAGCGCTACCCGGTACGTATTCGCTATGAACGCGAACGGCGGGATACGATCGAAGATCTGGCTAACATTCTTGTACCCAGTATGAGGAGTAGTGAGAACACAGATAAAGGCGGGATGACCGGCAAGACGACAGATGCTCCCCCGGCACCAGTGCATGTCCCACTTTCCCAGTTGGCCAGCATCGAGTATGTCAAGGGTCCCCAGGAAATCAAAAGCGAAGACACTTTCCTGGTCTCCTATGTCCTCTTCGACAAGAAGCCAAAGGAGGCCGAGGTGGATGTGGTTCATGCCGCGGACATTTACTTGAAGTCCAAAATCGAAGCAGGCGAGTTGGTACTCCCGCCTGGGTGCAGTTACAAGTTCGCGGGGAGTTATGAAAACCAGGTCCGTGCCACCCAGACCCTTTCAATCATCCTGCCGCTCTCGCTGTTCATCACGTTCATGATCATCTACCTCCAATTCCGCAAGTTTCTGACAACTTTTATCATCTTCATTGGGATTCTGGTCTCGGGAGCGGGGGGATTCATTCTGATTTGGCTATATGGTCAGGATTGGTTCCTTCACTTCACTCTTTTCGGGGAGGATATGCGGGAGCTTTTCCAAGTCGGGCCGGTGAACCTTTCGGTGGCGGTATGGGTCGGCTTCCTGGCGTTGTTTGGGATCGCCGAGGACGATGGAGTGGTGGTCGGGACTTATCTCGATCAACGTTTCAAGGAGGCCCAGCCCAAGAGCATCCCGGAGATCCGTGCAGCTACCCTCCAGGCGGGCAAGCGCCGGATCCGTCCCTGTATGATGACCACCGCAACCACAATTCTCGGGCTCATGCCAGTCCTCACCTCAACCGGGCGTGGCTCGGATGTGATGATTCCGATGGCCATCCCCGGTTTCGGTGGAATGATTGTGCAGCTCCTCACCCTCTTCATCGTACCGGTGTCGTATTGCCTGATCCGGGAGACAAGACTCCGGCTGGGAATGGAAGAGTAATCACCCCCACACCAGCCCTCCCTCTCCATCATGCGCTTACACCTATGAACAAGGGGGAAGGAAGGTTATTTCCCCGCCAGCTTCACCCGGAAACGATTTTCTCCAGGGTGGAGGTCGACACGCAGATAGAGCAGCTCCCCGGGAATGATCTTGTGATCCACTAGATCCGTGGTGTCATCGATCCGGAAGAGGGAGTACTCCCCCCAGAGGGCCATGCCATAGGGCATCGCCTTGGGGCTGTTGACCACGAGCTCGATCTCCCGGCTCCAATAATAACGGGTGTTGTGGATCAGGCGCGAAACAGGGATCTCGGGTTCGTTAAAGTAACGTTGTTGATTAGGATCATTGGTATAGTTGCGTAGGACATGGGGTTCCACCTTGCCCTCGATGAAGGCCACCATGGCTCCGGTGTCATAGGTCATGAAGGTCTTTGGCCAGGGACCAAGGGGAACACTCCAGCCATAATCCGGGTTGGGTGCGCGGCTAGGGATATCCTCCCAGAGAATGTACGAGGGGGCGGTGAGGGCATATCTCTCACGGTAGAGCCGTGCGGCCTGGCCAAGGGTCATCACCTCGCAATGGGGTACCAGGTATTCCACGAAACGGTCGAGCATAACCGCCGCCTCGCGGATATCCTCCCGGGTATAACAACGGAAGGGCTCCACCTGCATTTCATGGGCCTCCTGATGTTGCAAGAGAAACACCAAGTCATTCAGATGAGCATTGTGGAGGTAATTGTCCGCCAGCCCTTCCCAGTACTCGATATCTTCCCAACGGCAGATGCCAGTGCGGGCCACATCGTTGGGATCGGTTGAATAGATACTGGGATGTCCGGAGTGGATCGACTTGCCAAGATCGCGCGCGGTCCATTCCATGCCCACAATACCACGTCCGGAGGGGTTGGGACGGAGACGTTGGGCTGGATCAATATAGAACAATCCCCAGGGACAGCCCCGGTCGGTGATGTCATCCACCTCGATCTGTTCGGGGCAGTACCCCCACAATCCTTCAAACCCAAGCTCTTCAAGAATTCCCGCGGCCTGAGGATCTGAGTGCCCCGCTCCCGCGATTGAGATTTCCGCCCAAGGGAGGATCTTCTGAAGGCTGGCCCGGCGTTTCTCGATAAATTCCCGTTTATCAGCCCGTCCACTCAAGGGCATGGGGGCGCGCGAGTTCGAGTCCCCCGAGGCAAAGGTGGGCAAGGTCATGGCGACTTCATCGCCAAAGGATTCATGCCATTCCCTTAAGAAATCCGCCGCTAGCTGGGCCGATTCCGGGGAGACCATCCAAGTGATGGGGATCCCATGAGGGTGGAGCGTCTCCGCAAGCAACGACATCCCCTCCAGACAGGTGACATCGCCCACTGTTCTTTCCGCCAGACTGGCGAACATATAGACCAACTTGCCCATTATTTCCTCCCACGGCATCTTTTGGGGAACGAATCACCCGGCGCTTGCAGGGTATCGGGAACTGAGAAGTGGGTCTGTGCAAGCAACCAACGTTCCTCACGCTTTTCAAGTACAGCAGTAAACCGGCCCATCAAAATGATATCTCCCTCCGCGGTAGAGGCCTTAATCCGGCAGCCCGCATACAACCAGGCCACCTCACCCGCCGCGTAGATACTCACATCCCGTAAGGTAACTTTGACAGCCTGTCCCTGAGCGAAATCCCTCATCAACGCGGCCTGAAGCTCCTTAGGGCCATACACACGCTCATCAGCACCCGAACCGAGAAAGACCGCATCCTCATCCGGAACCATGATCTCTAGAATCGCATCGGCATCTTGTTCTTCATAGGCCCGCCAGTATTCCTTCAGCACTGAAAGAACCGCCGTTTTCACTTTGGGTGATGCTTTCATGGGTACCTCCGGGAGATGGATTTCACAACTGCGAGAAGCATAATGTTCGATAACCGTCTGTACAGCTAAAAAAAACTGGCTGACTCTTCCCATTCTCAAAGGATTCGTCCTTGACAGTCTTGATCCCTTTGGTAGGTTGCTCATATGTCTACCCGATTCGCGACACGCACCAACATGGACCTTTTCCGTGCCAGCCGGGAGGTCATCCCCGGTGGTGTGAACAGCCCCGTCCGGTCCTTCCAATCGGTGGGCAGGCCTCCCATCTTCGTATCGCACGCCAAGGGGTGCCAAGTTTATGATGTCGAGGGGCGGTCTTATATCGATTACATTGGTTCCTGGGGGCCACTCATCCTGGGCCATGCCAACACCGAGATTATCCAAGTCCTGACCGAGGCGGTGAAGCTGGGGACCTCCTATGGGCTGCCCACCAGCGCCGAGTGCGAGCTGGCCGAATTGGTGTGTGAGTTGATCCCCTCTATTGAGATGTTACGGTTGGTGAATTCGGGAACCGAGGCAACCATGACCGCTCTGCGCCTAGCGCGTGGCGCCACCGGAAGAGACCGGGTCGTGAAATTCGCGGGCTGTTATCACGGGCATGTGGATTCCTTGCTGGTCGAAGCAGGATCCGGCGCGGCCACTTTTGGGACACCCACCAGCCCTGGTATCCCGGAACGTTTGGCCGAACTTACCGAAGTGGCTCAATATAATGACTTGGCCTCGGTGCAAAGGATCTTCGAGGAATATCCCCATGATATCGCCGCTGTCATTGTGGAACCGGTGGCGGGAAATATGGGAGTTGTTCCGCCAGTGCAAGGATTTCTCGCGGGACTCCGGGATGTGTGCAGCCGGTATGGCGCGTTGTTGATTTTTGATGAAGTCATGACCGGTTTCCGGGTGGCGCGCGGTGGCGCTCAGGAGTTATATGGAATCCGTCCGGATCTCACCACCTTGGGCAAGGTGCTGGGAGGGGGTCTTCCCATCGGCGCGGTCGGGGGAAGCCGTGAACTGATGTCACGCCTTTCTCCCATAGGTCCGGTCTACCAGGCGGGGACCTTGGCGGGGAATCCACTAGCTACGGCGGCGGGACTGAAAGCTCTGCAGATGCTCCGGGCTAGCCGGGTATATCAAGCCATCGATTCGCTTGCGGCGGACTTGACCCGTGGACTCTCCGAGAGAGCGTTGGCGGCGGGTATTCCCGTTCAGGTTAACCGTGTAGGAAGTATGTTGACCCTCTTTTTCAGCAGCCAGGAGGTCACCAATTTCGAGTCCGCCAAGAAATGTGACACCCATGCCTTTGGGCGCTTCTTCGCCGCCATGTTGAATGGTGGGGTGTTACTTCCCCCCTCACAATTCGAGGCCTGGTTCATTTCCGGTGCTCATGCCGATATGCACATTCGCAAGACCCTGGATCTGGCGGAGCGGGCTTTTAAGGAGGTCTAGGAGAATTTATACCTGAATCACTTCCCCCCCCACCCCAACCCTCCCCCCTGGCGGGGGAGGGTTGGGGTGGGGGGGGAGAAGGTTTGTGGTGGTTACAGACCTTGGACGATTTCGTTGTTATAATAGAGCATAACTCTCATAAGGAGACTACTTCTTGAGTTCGTACCTTCGGACAAGTCTTTTCTGGATCATCCTTTTGGTGGTCCTCATGCTGGTGGTGGTCGGATTCCGCCGTCAGCAAACCATCCAGTTGTCTACGACCGATTTCATCACCCTGCTGGAGAAGGGGCGTATCAGCGAGGTACGCCTTTCAGACACTCAGGCCAAGGGAACGCTGAATGTCGATCAAATCGATGAGGACTTACCTCGCCTGTCACGTGAAACCAGCGGTCAGATTCAACGCAGCCGGACAACTTTAAGCACCCCCCCCGATTTTATCTGTCCCAACCTGACGGTTACCGCCTCGGCGGTAGCCAAAAGGATCGATGAGATCAACCAGCAAAGGCGTTCCAAGGGAAACCACCAAGCCTTGGTGCAACTCATCGAGAATCCCCAGAGCGGCTGGATCCTCACAGCACTTTCGACCGTGTTCCCCATCCTGTTAATCGTTGGCCTGTGGGTTTTCTTCCTACGGCAGATGCAGGCGGGCGGGCGGAACGCGATGTCTTTCGGCAAGAGCCGCGCGCGATTGAACAGCGATGGGGAGAACAAGGTTACCTTTGACAATGTAGCGGGTTGTGATGAAGCCAAAGAGGAGCTCCAGGAAGTGGTTGAGTTTCTCAAGGATCCCCAGAAATTCCAGCGGCTAGGAGCCAAGATCCCCAAGGGTGTGCTGCTTTTCGGGGCACCGGGAACCGGGAAGACCCTGTTGGCCAAGGCAGTAGCGGGCGAGGCGAATGTACCCTTCTTCAGTATCAGTGGTTCCGATTTCGTGGAGATGTTTGTCGGTGTGGGCGCCGCGCGGGTCCGTGACCTCTTCGAGCAAGGCAAGAAGAATGCGCCCTGTATCATCTTCATCGATGAGATCGACGCGGTGGGGCGTCAACGCTTCGCCGGCTTGGGTGGCGGGCATGATGAGCGTGAGCAAACCCTCAACCAGTTGCTGGTCGAAATGGATGGATTCACTGCCACCGAAGAGGTCATTCTGGTGGCAGCAACCAACCGTCCCGATGTCCTCGATCCGGCCTTATTGCGTCCCGGACGTTTCGACCGGCAGATCTCGGTCGATCCCCCCGATGTGAAGGGACGCGAGGAGATTCTCCGGGTGCACACACGGAATGTGGTGCTGGATAAGCTGGTCGATTTTAAAGTAATCGCCCGGCGGACCCCCGGATTCTCGGGCGCGGATCTGGCCAATTCGGTCAATGAGGCCGCGTTGCTGGCCGCGCGCCGTAACAAGGAACGAGTCGACATGCAGGATTTCGAGGATGCCATCGACCGTGTCATGGCGGGTCCGGAGAAGAAATCCAAGGCTATGTCCGAGAAGGAAAAGCGGATTGTGGCCTACCATGAGGCGGGCCATGCTCTGATGTACCACTTTTTGCAGGAGCTCGACCCGCTCCACAAAGTCTCGATTTTGCCGCGTGGACGGGCTCTCGGGTATACCATGCACCTCCCCACGGATGATAAATTTCTGACTGGGCGGGGTGAACTACTGGGAACGATCACGGCCCTTCTGGGTGGGCGCGTGGCAGAGGAGCTCGCCCTGGGCGAAATCACCACCGGCGCGAGCAATGACCTGGAGCGCGCCACCGCGCTGGCGCACCGGATCGTATGCGAGTGGGGCATGAGCCACCGTCTCGGTCCCATCACCCTGGGTAAAAATAATGAATCCAATGTCTTTCTCGGGCGGGACATCGCGCGCGATCGTGGATATAGCGAGGAGATCGCCTTCGAAATCGATAAAGAAATCCGGCGGATCGTGGATGAATGTTATGCGCGCGCCCGCAGCATCCTCGAAACCCACCGTGACGAATTGGATCTGTTGGCCAGCTCGCTGTTGGAGCGTGAGGTTCTCGACAAGCAACAAGTAGATCTGCTGTTCGAGGGGAAATTGCCCCCCTTCGAAAATAATCTAAAGGGACCCCAGCCACTTGATGATCAGCTTCCGGTGAAAGCCGGTGACGAGAAGAAGGCTGAAGAAGTCCCGCCTGGCTTGGGAACCCCGGCCCCTTCTCCGGCATGATGCGACCGGTCGTACCAGAACGTTCAGCGCGGGTACTTATCTTCGTCCTGTTGACGGGGTTGATGGTCTTAGCGGGAGCGCATCTGTTGGAGACGGTCTGTTATACCTACTATAGTTCGACCGGGAAGGGTGACTCGGCGGAGGGCGGAAAGGGAATACCTTTCCACACACGGGGGGGAGAACCACTAAGCCTAGTCCAGCTGGGTTACCGGTATGTGATCGCTGGGGCCTTTTTGGTACTCGGCTATCAAGGTCTCGCGTTACAGATTTGGGCCAGGAAATGGCTTATCCGGCTACTTCTACTCGATCTGGCGGCATGGCTTTTCCATGCCCTACGATATCTTTTCCTTCAGCCATCCTTTGTTCTCTCCACAGAACAGATTATGCTTGAGATTTTCACCGTAATGTTCGAGGGTGGATTGCTCTGGTTGCTGGTACAACCAGCTTCGCTGGGGCATTTCGCAAGCAGAGAAAAAAGGAGTAGTATCCCGGCATAATGGAAGAGCAACCTGTACGGCCCGACTTGAAGCAGATTGTCTACGAATGCCGCGACTTGTTCTCCCGCTTGTCAGAGCGGAATCGCGCCCTATCCGAGGAATGGGATGATTTCGCCACGCGGCTGGAAGTCCGTCCGGATTCGCCTCGCCGTGAGGAACGTGGCCCATACCCACGGGAATCGGATTCTCTCCCGCAGGCCAAGGAATTCGGTGATTCGCTACTGAACTTGCATGAACGCTTCTTCGAGACTTGCCGTGAGATGTTGCAAGTCCGTCTCGAGAACGACAACCTCAAGAAAGAACGTGCTTCCCTCCAATCGGAACTGGCTCGTTTCTCGGAGAAGGTCATCCTTCTCGGCCGGACCCAATCGGAACTGGCCGAACAAAAAGCCACTTACGAGACCCAGTTGAAAGCCTCGAAACAGATTTTGGAGGAAACAGACCGGAATCTCCGCCGTCTGGAAGGCCAGCTGGCCGGGAGACGTGGAGAACTGGAAACCCTCTCCACGAATCTGGACCGGGTGACCCATGAGCGGGACTCCGCTTTCGCGGCCCGGAATCTGTTGGAATCACGGATCTCGGAGATTGAGAACTCACGGGCCAGTCTGAGCGACCGGGTCCAGACATTGGAGCAACGGCAAGAGGAACTCCGCCAACAGGTGGGCCTTCTGGAGGATCAGCTGAGCCGTGCCAAGGTGCGGGCCGAGGAGCTGGAACTCGAAACCATGCGCGGACGCGCGCGTATTGCCGATCTGGAGAGCGATCTCTCCTTCGCCCGGGAGAGGAGAAGTGAACTCGAACGGACACTGGAACAAGTCCGCGAAACCACCGCTCCAGTGGAGGATTTCCTCTCTCTCAAGCGGGGTCTACTCCAGATCCAAGAAGAACGTGTCGTCCAGGCGCAACAAGAAGCCTACCAAATCGAGACCATTGCCCGTCTCGAAAAGGAAACCCAAGATCTGCGCGCTACTCTCCAAGAGGCAGAGACCGCCCGTTCCCATACCGAATCTCTCCGGAAACAGCTCCAGGAAGAGCTTCACAATACCCAGCGGGAGACCGGTCAACGCGAACAGAAACTTGCCCGGCCACAAGAGGCGCAAAAACCCGTTATAACGGGACCCACACCACTCACACCCTCCGCGGCAGAGTTCCTTGCTCAGGAATTCGAACCCGAGCCATCGGGGCTGGATGCAGTAGCTCCGGCGGATATATCCCTTCCCTTTGGGGATTTCACCCCTGCGGAAGCCCCGCCTTCTCCACCGGCCTCAAAACAGACTCCCAGTAGGACTGAAGAGCCTATTGAGGTCTCCGCGAAGGTTAAGCCCCTGCCGCCTTCCATCGAGGCGAGTCTTTTCGGATTCGAGAATGAACCGCCCACATTGAGCTCATTGGCTTTCCAGGAGGATGACCGGGTCTTCGCCGAGTTGACAGAAACTAAGGAACCGCCTCACGACATCCCGCAAGAGCTGCCCTCGGCTAGATCAATTCTCGATGCCGCCCTGAGTAAAACCCCAGAGCTCCTGGAAGAGTTGGGTGGGGCGGCTTCGTTCTTGGGAGGAGATGGATTTGAGGAGGTACCGGATATCCTTCCAGAGGTGTCCTCAACGGAAGACATCTTTCCCGGCGCGGTAGCCCCCAGCAAGACACCCACCCTGGACAACGGTGTAGAAGGCCGTCCTCTCACACAGGCGGGTTTGCAGGGAGAAGTCTCTGTTCCATTATTTCAGGGAGAAAAAGAAACCCCTGAGATCATTCCAGTTGTCGAGACCAGCGTGGCGGATGTGCTGAATCAAGCTTTCGCCAAGGAAGGCATTGAGCCCACATTTCAGAAGGTCACTCCCACAATTGATTCAGTATCCAATATTCTTTCACGGGTGCTAGATGAAACTGAACCGCCCGTCAGCCTGCCTTCCTTCGAGGAATCCCTTCCAGTGGCGGAACCGGTACCCACATTCGAGGCCGGGATGCCAGTGATTCCTCCAGACATCGAGGTCCCCGTTCAACCGGCCCCCCTTCTAGGGGAGGCGCCCCCTATCCCCCCCTCACCTTTCCAGCCCGCCATGGATTTCCCATATCCGGAAATCACCGGAGTCAGGATGGAGAATTTTACCGGGAAGCGGGTCTTGCTGGTGGGGGGAGATGAACGTTTTCAATCGGACTATGCGCATCTTTTCACAATGGTACGAGCCGATCTGCTCTATTTCCCAAGCATTCTTCAGCTCGAGAAACAGGGCATGAAACGGCATGTACGTGAATGTGATCTGGCGGTGGTGTTCGGACGCGCTGTCAATGAGCCTGGGGTGTTACGCATGAAACAGGTCTCCGAGGAGTATTCGCGCAAAGTCTTCGAACATCCCTCCTCGGGGTTGGTGTCACTTTACCACCGTCTGCAACGGATGAACGACGAGATTTGAGGGGGCGGTGTATCCCATAAAGCGGAGCACCGGTCTGGTCTATCCCATGCGGTGCATCCTTCTGGCGATTCTGCTTGGCGCGATCTTGAGTGTGATCCTGCTAGAGGTGGGGCTGCGTCTGTGTGTCACACCACGGGTAGTCACACTTCCACATCCCACCTATCTCCATGCACGCATTCCAAACTCCGAGGGACTATGGACCTCTCCCAAGGGAGAATTCTCACAGGTCATTCATTTCAATTCCCTCGGTCTACGAGGAGTCGAACCCAAGGTGGACCGGAAACACCGGCTCCTCATCTTGGGAGATTCCATGATCGAGGCACTGCAGGTACCCGAGGAGGAAACCCTCTGCTCCTTGCTCCAGGAAGGACTGGGAACCGAATGCCTGGTGGTGAATGCCGGTGTGGGAGGTTATTCCCCACTCCTGATGCGGCTACGGCTACCCGAATTACTTGAACAAATTCAACCCCAGATGGTTATCGCTGGAATCTTCCCGAATGATTTGGAGGAGGAATTCCATTACTGGCACATGGCCACTCTCGATGAGAATGGGTATCCCTTGGCGGTGGCCTGTACAGCGTTTACAACATGGCCAGGACGGTTGGATGTAGCCCTTTTCCGTGTCTCCACCATGTGGAAATTCCTGCACTCTCCAAAACCACTCATCACCCCTGAGGCTCTCTCCGGGAATAAGGGTGAGCCATCCGCGGGGATCATCTATCCCTTCCGGGACGACTGGACTGAACCTGAGGAGGAGGCTTGGAGAGAGATCTCCCGGAGTATCGCAGAGATGTGGCGCTTATGTGATTCGCACGGAGCCGCCTTCAGGCTCTTGCTCATTCCCCCCGGAAATCAAGTCTCACCTGATGCCTGGAAGACTGGGAAACAGGTGATGGGATTCGGTCCGGAGGAGTGGGTCACCACCACCACCTTTCAAGAGGAGGCCATAAACCGGACGCGCCGGATCGGGATAGCAGCTACGGACCTCCTCCCCCCCTTCCGTGAGCACCCCACACCCGCCACACTCTACTTTGACACGGATGGGCATTGGACTCCGGCGGGCCACCAGTTGGCGGCCCAAGTCCTCTTGAGAGATGCGAGCATCGAATGGTGGGCTCCATGATCCGTTCCTTTCTTGTCCGAAATTTGATTTTCCCTCTCGCTTCCTGGCGGGCGGGGAATGGTTTTGCCGCCGAGTACCGTCTTCTCAGGCAATCCCAGTGGTGGCCAAGGGAGAAGCTCCTTGCTTTGCAGCAAGAGCGGCTCTCCGCCCTGTTCCGTCATGCCTTCGAGACCGTGCCCTTCTACAAGGAGTGGTTGGGGGATCATGGTCTCGATCCAGCACGCTTCCACGCGCCGGAGCAGCTGGCGGACTTGCCGGTGCTCAGTAAACAGGAAATCCGGTCTCAAGCCCCCGGCGTTATCGTCTCCACAATGGTCTCCTCGCGGGAACGAATCCCTTACAGCACCAGTGGTTCGACCGGCGAACCCTTCCGCTTTTTCACCAGCCAGAAGCTGACCGGTTCCAAGATCGCACGCTACCTGCGTGAGATGAGCGCCTGGGGAATCGAACCAGGAACCCCCTTTTTGAAGGTCTGGGGCGCGGGACGTGTTCCCACTCCCGGGCGTGAACGCGAACGGGACTTCTTTGCCCGGCACATCCTCAAACGTCAGGAGGAGTTGGCCTTTGACTTAACCAGGAACCGCGCGGACCAGCTTCTCGATTACCTGATCCGGCGCGGGTTGCGGGTACTCGAGGCCTACACCAGCGCGGCTGTTTATCTCGCCACGCGAGCGCGTGAGCGTGGATTGGTCTTCCCGAAACTCACGACAGTGGTGGTGTCAGGCGAGACCCTGACGTACGAACACGAACGGCTCTTGTTGGAGACCTATGGCGCGCGGGTGGTTAATGCTTATGGCAGCCGTGAGTTTGGCCGGGTCGCTTTCTCTTGCCCGGAGGGTGGCATGTGCTGGTCCGCCGAGGACTTTTATGCGGAGTATCTGGATCTCGATCCGCCGGATACCTCGGGGCTGAAACGGCTGGTGTTGACCTGTTTCTCCAATGATGCTCAACCCTTCATCCGTTATGATACCGGGGATCTGGTACAGCCTGGCGAAGAAAACTCCTGTTGCGGGAAACGTGGATTACCGGTGTGGCAGCGGGTTGCTGGACGGCTCGCGGAGAGTGTACTCACCCACTCCGGAAAACACATCTCAGTACACTTCTTCACCCTGCTGATGGAAGACATGCAGGACCGGATTCTCCAGTTTCAGATTATCGCCAAGGGAAGGGACTCACTGACCTTGCTGGTGGTTCCGGGAAAGGAATACAACACAGAGACTGGCCAGGATCTTACCGCGCGAATCAAAGTGCACATAGGGGAAGACATGCGGATCGAGGTGCGGGAGGTAGAGGAGATCCCTATTTCGGGAGATGGAAAGAGACCCTTACTGAGAAACCTGTAGGAAAACAAAGGCTCCCGCCACGGTAAGCCGCCCACTCACCGTGGCGGAAGCCAGGACTGCCCCCTTGCGGGGGACATTCAAGACTTGATCTTTTCTTTCTTCTGTATTCCCGCTTTTACAGACGAGGAACGAAAAAAAACAATTAAACGCATGGGGAGAGGACACAACCATACTCCCCGCTGGCAGCCCCATTCAAAAGGAATAATAACATATCTTCCAAGGATTGTGGCCTAGGCCGTGATCCTTGGAGATATTCCTTTTTCAATGAGCCGCTAGCAGCAGGATATCCTCCCCTACCCAGCGGTGTCAGATCTTAATAAGCCGTTGTCTCCAGCTCGTCGCAGAGAAGCGAATCCTCGTCTTCACTGCCCTCACTCGAAGACTCCTCCTCCTCGGTATCATCGGAGCCGGCGTTCATCTGAGTGACACGCGCGATGGCGGACTTAAGCTCCCAACAGCTATAGGGATGCTGCAAGACCACCAGGTTTTCATCCTCGGCCAGATCATCTTCCCATTTCTCACCCGGTTGGGTAAGCACGACCACGGAGACATCCGGGCCAATTTCCTGTAAATACTCCTCCAAACTCCATTCGGAATCACACAGGATGCCTTCGTCCATGACGACCAGATTGTAGCTTCCTTCTTCGAGATCGGCGAGGAGTTGTTCGGGTGAGGAGGCGTGGTCAGCGTTCCAACCGTGACCAATGAGATACGTGGACAGATTTGTGGCTTCGTCGTAGTCGGTAATACCGACTAGCGAATTCATCGACTTAAGGGACATGGGCGGGATCTCCCTTCGAACTGGTACCGCTGTTTTATTGCAACTTATATCCATCATTCATGACAGTCAAGGTTTTCCCGCGCTGCATATCTCTTTTTTCAATAATTTCATGATTGGAACTCCGGCCCACACAAAAAAAAGAGGACAAAACCAGACGCAATCAGCGGGCACGGACCCGACGGAGTGGGTCCCTCCAACTGAGCCAAGTTTAGTTGAAATAGACATGTCAAACGGATAACCTAATCATCCCGGTTTGGAGCTACTCGTTCCGAATCCGTAAAGAGGTTGAATTGGTCTGGTGTGAAAGGATATTCAATGATGTCGCTCTCCCGGTGTACCGCAGGTAGTTTTCGTTGTCTGGTTTTGCTGTTGGTTTCATTGATATGGGCCACACCCCTGGCCGCTCAATCCCCATCGAGGCTGAGTGAAGGAAAGTTTGGAAAGGCAATCCTACTCGGTCAGGAGGGACGTTACCTGGCCATTCCCTGGGGACCGGCGGTCGAGAAACGCCCCATCACCCTTGAAGGCTGGGTGCGTCTGACATCCTTTGATGGGTATAACATTCTTTTCGCGGCGGCGCCCAAGAGCGGGGCGCATTGGGAAATCTACACCGCACCTACGAATGGTGAAATCTCGGTCTTCATTCCCCAGGTCGGAGACCACCGGAGCCAGGTCAACCTCGAAAAAGACCGCTGGTATTTCATGGCCTTCCGCCTGGAGGAAAAGGGCTTCGCCCTGTACCTGGATGGCAAGCAGATATTGAAGCAAGAGATCCCAAAACCACTGGTTTTTGACCAGTCCTCATTGATGGTGGGGCGGATTGAGACCGATGGCCTGAGCATGACCGGATCTCTCGATGATCTTCGGATCACCTATTCCGCTCGGTCTTTGAAGGGATATGTACCAGAGGGACCCGCGCAACCCAGCGAGGGTGATCTGGCCCTTTTCAGTTTGGATGAGATTGATGAACAGAAGGAGGTTGTTCCCAACGCCATGGCCGCGAACGCAGGACTACAGGCTGTCATCCATGATGGCCTATCCATGCCTAAGGGAGACCGCTTCCTGGATGAGGTCCAAGAGGAGGCCTATCAAAACTCCACGTTGCATGGAGATGACTATATCGAATACGACAGCACACTTCCCAGGCGGGAGGTGGCTGCGGTACCCGCCACCAAGTCCCCCGTGGTCATTCAACCAGAAAGAGTTGTGCTGGATGGGGAGTGGCTGCTCAAGGAAAGCACATCACGTCAAGTGGCTAATATGAAGGAGCAACGCCTTAAGCCCGAAGAGAGTGGCGGTGTGAAGGACCGTTGGTTCACAGATGGTTTCGACCGGAGTGATTGGCGCAAGGTGACTGTCCCAACCAGTGTCCAGAGCGCCCTGATGAAGATTGGCGAGATCGAGAATCCCCTGTTGGGTGAAAACACCTGGAAGGAACTCCATGAGTTTGGCGAACCCAAGGACTTCGCTTGGCAACACCGCAAGACCCGTATTGAACAGAAGGACTGGTGGTTCGCGCGGACCTTCACAGTTCCCAAGGAGTGGGAAGGGAAAACCATCCGGCTCTCCTTCGATGGGATTGATTACGCTGGCTCGATCTATGTCAATGGCCACCCGCTGGGTTACCACGCGGGCATGTTCGGCGGTCCAGATCTTGATGTCTCCCGTCTAGTCCGATTCGACGCTCCGAATGAAGTGGTGGTACGGGTGGACAGCATTCCCGACAGTTGGTTCGGCATTCTCAAGGGGAGTCCCGGTTGGGGCTGGCACTATGGACACCTGGTTTCGCTTGGGATCTGGCGGAGTGTGTGGCTGAAGGCGGTGCCCCAGATCGAACTTCAACATCCCTATGTCCACACCCTCTCCCTGGAAAAGGGGAAGGCCGGGCTGCTGATCGAATACACCCTGCAAAGCGCCTCGGATCAGCCGGAATCAGTCATGGTCTCCTTCGAGATCAGTGGAGGAACCTTTGAATCCAAGCCCATCCGGCTCACCAACCAGATCCAAGCTCCCTCGGGACGCAGCCGTTATCAGACCCATGTGACCATCCAAGATCCCAAGGCTTGGTGGCCATTGAATTATGGGAATCCAGACCTCTACAAGATCCAACTCTCAGTTCTGCCCAAGGGAGCCACCAAGCCGGTCTCAAACCAGGAGAGCCTATTCGGGATCCGCACCATCGCCATGCGTCCCCTGCGTGGGCAGGCCGCGGAGAAAGACTACCGTTGGCAGTTTGTCATCAATGGCATTCCGATGTTCATCAAGGGGGCTAACTGGTGTTGGAGCGACCCGATGCTGGAGTGCAATCCAGCCAAGTATGAGCACATTCTCGAACTGGCACGGCGCGCGGGTGTGCAGATGTTCCGTTCTTGGGGTGGCGGAATTATCGAGACAGATGAGTTCTACCGTTTATGCGATAGGAAGGGCTTGATGGTATACCAGGAGTTCCCCTACTGCTGGATGCCGCCCGATTTTCCTTTGACCGATCCGAAGGTGCTGGATGACCAGGTCTCGCGTGTGGTTCAACGTTTACGGAATCACCCCTCGCTGATCATGTGGGGTGGAGGAAATGAGAATGTGGAAATTTCCGGAGCCGATGAGGGGTTGTTCCTGGTGGGACGGCGTTGCCGTCAATATGACCCCTCACGTCCCTTCCACCGCACATCGCCCTGGGGAGGGAGCTTTCACAACTGGGGGGTGTTCCACAACGGACTGCCCTATGACACCGGCTTCACTCAGAATCCCTCGGTTTTCTATGGCGAGTTCGGAACCCCCAGCATGAACAACTTGGAGGAGGCCGCCCTCTATCTGGGCGAGGAGCGGCTCAAACAATGGCCACCCGCTCAGGATGATGGCGCGGTGCAGATGCACATGAACCAATTCGGATATGGTGACATGGCCAAGGTGATGCGCTATTGCGATTATGGCCCGATCAAGAGTTGGAAAGACTACATCGATTACTCTCAGATGGCGCAGGGAGATGAGATCCGCTTCACCTGCAACTTCCAGCGGGCGGGGAGCTATCTGAACAAGAGCGGCCTGTGGTTCTACAAGATGACGGACCTCTTCCCAGGGCATTCCTGGGCTGTGGTGGGCTTCTATGGCCACCCGAAACTCTCTTACTACCAGGCCAAACATGTCTACCAACCGCAGGCCGCCTTCGCTTTCACCGGGAAACTCAATTGGGCTCCTAATGAACCCTTCATCACCTCTCTGCATGTGGCTAATGACTCCACCAAGCCCTTGGAGAATGTAGTGGTGCACGCGGTAGTTTATGGAAGTGACCTACTTGAGCAATGGAGCAAGGAGTATCCGGTGGCCTCGGTAAAGACCGCCGAACGGGTGGTGTTGGAACAGGTGACGGTCAATCTTGATCCCGGCAAGATCACCCCCTTCCTGCTGGCGGTGTCGATGCGTGATAAGGCCGGTAATCTCATCTCCGACCAGTGGTCCTGGTTCAATTACCAGGTAAAAACCGAGGCCACCAAGAAGATCGAGGAGATCCCGGCCTGGGGCTGGCCGCATGAGCGTGCCCCAGAAGCCTTCGAGGCCTATGGCAATCTCCCGGAAGCCCGTCTACTGACACTGCCCAAAGCCCAACTCCAGGCCTCACTGATCCAGAAGGGGAAATCCGGCACAATCCAGGTGAAGAATCCCGCTGCGGTCCCAGCCTTCAATGTCATCATCGAGGGTTTCCCAGGTGGATTTGGCAATTTCCTAGATGACAACAGCTTCTGCCTCTATCCAGGTGAGGAACGGACCATCGCCTTCGAGACCACGGAGGGTGTGGAAACAAAGGGAATCACGGTACACGCCTGGAATGCGGAGGTGGTACCAGCCAATCAGCAATAGACATGTACACCTCATCGCCCTTCCTCCTCTTTCTCCACGGGAGAGGAGGTTGGGGGTGAGGTTACGGTCTCTCTTCTTGTAGTCTATACGAATGATGAACTGGTGAATGACACCCCCACCACCACCCTCCCCCGCAAGGGGGGAGGGTGCAAAAACACGCTAAAGCGTGAACAACATACAACTCC
>CAYRBI010000042.1:0-29733 GCA_964422415.1 uncultured bacterium
TGGCCGGGCGAAGGTGTCATCGCCGTGATTGGATGGCCGGGCCAATGGAAGGCGGTATTCGCTCGCGATGACGGCGACGGTCTTCACGTGACCGCAGGACAGGAGTTGACGCACTTCACGCTACACCCGGGCGAGGAAGTCCGCACGCCTCTCGTTATCCTTCAGTTCTACAAGGGTGATCCCGTAGATGCTCAGAATACCTGGCGCCGCTGGATGATCGCACACAATGTTCCGCGTCCCAATGGCCAACTCCATCCCATGCATCTCGCTGGATGCTCCTCACATTTCTTCGGTGAAATGGTCACCGCCGATGAAGCCAGCCAGATCCAATTTATCGACCGGTATGTGGAGGAGAAAATCCCCATCGATTATTGGTGGATGGATGCAGGTTGGTACTTCAACGCCACCGGATGGCCCAACACCGGCACCTGGGAGGTTGATACGAAGCGTTTCCCGCGTGGTCTGCGGAGCATCACCGGCCATGCGCATTCCAAAGGGATCAAATCCATCGTGTGGTTTGAACCGGAGCGGGTCACTCCCGGCACGTGGCTGTATGACAAACATCCTGATTGGCTGCTGGGCAAGGATGGAGAACAGAAACTTCTTGACCTGGGGAATCCAGATGCGTGGAAGTGGCTGGTTGATCACACCGATCAACTTCTGACAGACCAGGGCATCGACCTTTACCGGCAGGATTTCAACATGGATCCCCTCGATTACTGGCGCAATAACGACCCACCTGACCGCCAGGGTATCACCGAAATCCGTCACATCACTGGATATCTTGCCTTCTGGGATGAACTGCTCCGGCGTCACCCTGGACTGCGTATCGATACTTGCGCCAGCGGTGGCCGCCGCAACGATCTCGAAACGATCCGCCGGGCTGTTCCCCTATGGCGCAGTGACTACATTATGGAGCCCATCGGCACACAGGGCTGCACCTATGGTATCTCCTCCTGGATTCCCTTTCATGGTACCGGTGTGAAGGAACCGGACGCGTACCTCTTTCGCAGCATGATGACCCCCTACCCGAATTGCTTGTGGGATGCACGCCGGACAGATTTGAACTACAACGAACTTCGCAGGCTAACAGCGCAATGGAAACAGACCGCTCCAAATTACGCTGGCGATTATTATCCCCTTACCTCCTACAGCCTCGACAGGGATACTTGGATAGGCTGGCAATTCGACCGGCCCGAAGCAGGAGAAGGGATGGTGCAGATATTCCGGCGTGAGGGGAGCATTTATCGTTCCGCCGACATTGTTTTACGCGGCCTTGACCGTACCGCCCAATACACGATCACTGACCTGGATACCCCCGGTAACCCACGCCAGATGACCGGCAGCGACCTGATGAACACTGGTCTCCCCCTGGAGATCGGCACCCGCCCTGGCTCGGTCCTCCTCACCTACCAAAAGACACCATGAGAATGCCGAGACCACTCCACTCATTATGACCGGCCAGACATAGCAGCGGCCAAGGGTTGATCAGCAACTACCCTTTGGGGGATCGAGCGCTTGCATGTATTGATGCTACGTTCATTCAACCTCCGGGATGGCATCTACCATGTTGGGTATTCCTTCAATAGCTCGGAACCACCGCCATCTAGAGACCGCAGGAACACCGGCTCCGCCTGATAGGATTCACTAACCGCGCCACCCTTGGTATCCACGAAGGAGAGTTCTACACCCACTGGCGCGCCCCTCAATTCTGAGGGACGTGGCCAGTTGCCATCATCGCGCGGATTGCCGGAACTCGCAGGAATCAACTCCAGACGAATGAAAAGATCCCGGTTCGTACCACCACGAGCTCCAATGAGCATTGACCGCCCAAGGCTCGCGGAGGTAAAGCCGACCCACGCATCAGGCACACTCTTCGGATAGGCGTAGAATTGTTCAGGACCCTGATCTCCCAGCCAAGACATGTTGGTAAACACTTTGAATATGGCTGAAGTTGTGAACGTGGCGGGGGTTGTGAACGTAGGCGAAGCAGGGACCGGAGCTTGTGCATCCGCGGTAGCGGCCCGCCGTCTGTGTCCCGTCTCAGGTGCGCCTGAGGGCAAGACCATTTCAGTCTCCTTCAGCTGCCCGTTCGTTTTACCCAGTCCTTGTATTCCACCAAGGACCGGAAAATAGGTTTCACCGACAGCGTAGGCGCTTTTGTTTTCCACATCGAAGCTAAACAGGATGCCTCCATCACGAAGTTCAATGCTCATGGTGGCGGAGACATCGAATGACTCCTTAAGATAGTTCTTCAACGGACCATCCCAATGAAGTACCAGCTGGTGGTCCTTGAGCCGGTGAGAGGTCAGTCTTTGATCTTTCCCAAAGATCCAATTGGCCTCGAGGGTTTGCCAGGGTTCTTTTCCGGGGATGGGTAGAGAGAAGCGGTAGCTGCCCGCCAGCCTTGGCTCGCGGAGGAGGTCCAAACCAGCTTTCTTGTCGCGTATCCGTGTGATGGAACCGTTCGTCCGGCTCACCTCGACACGGTACAGATCATCCTCGATCTTGAACGAATGATTGGGATCGAAAGCGGGGAGCCGCTTGACCGGCTGAGCAAAGCCGGGCGGGAAATTCACGGTACGGACTTCATCAATACACAGCATCGAAAAGGTCTCCTGATCAGCGTCATCCACCGCCTGGATAAAGACAGATTTCCCACGGTGCTTGGAACCATCGAGGGCTACAGGAACAAACACTGTCATGTTCGGCGCATAGGCCCGGTCGATCTCCGTGCCATCCTCCAGGTTAAGAGTCACATAATTCCACTTACGTGGTTGACCAGTTCCTCGAGTCGAGTTCCAGCCAGAGATGAGCATTTGAACTGTATCCTTGTTGAGGATGAATGGTTTGGATTTGAGGACACCCGTGGCCGGTTCACCTTTTCCACCGCTCCAGGCCCAGTGTTTGCCCGCCCAACCGGAGTAATAACCGCATGAATTATCAACAACCACCCAGTTCGAGTCAGCGATCCACCCATTAAATCCACCGTTCTCGAAATCGCCATTGATAATTTCCGCGAAGGCCGGCCGTAAGATTCCACAACACACAATCATGGCCCAGAGGGTTGTCGTAATCATCCGCGTTGCCATTCCGTGCTTGTTCATTTTCCACCTCCAAGCTCTTCCACGAACAGGATCCCCTCAGCGGGGAGCGACACGGTGGCGGGGAGTGTCACTTGCCGGGGTTTGCGGTTGGGTATTTGTATCCGGGCCTTGACAGTAGAGGTTCCCTCAAAAGCGGGGAAGGTGAGCTCGCGCTCGTCCATCCGGCTATTGGTGAGGATGCACACACGTAATCCTGTCTGACGGTTGCGGAAGACGTTGTAAGCCACTCCATCCGGCGGTCCGCCATCAAGCGTCACTTGACTTTGCCCCAGCACCTCACCAAAAAAGACGGTATCCTGGAGCGAGTCACGAATGCGTTTCACCTCTTTGATGTAGTCGGCCAGACCACTGAAGGGCGGCCAGTCGAGAGAGCGGCTGAAATTGAGCGGCGCCACCATGACAATGTTGCCATCACGGACAGCGTTGTTCACCCCCAGATAGTCATAGGCTTGGTAAAGCCCCAGTGTCTCCGCGTGTTCGGGAAACACCTTGCGGGTGATGAGCTGGTTGCCGACCCACCAGGTGGCTCCACTAAACTGGAGCATACGATCCCAGTTGCACTCAAACGACATGCACCAGTCCGGGTTCCGTTTACGGCATTCCCGCATAACCTCCTTGGTGAGTAGAATGGCGCCCTCCCAGGTAGCGGTGTCCGGGCTCATCGGACTGTCGGGGTTGTAGTCAATGCCTGCCGGAAACATTTTGTCCACATGGACACCATCGCCGCCGATGCTCGCAAGCTTAGCGAAGTAATCCACGATCACCTTGCGATACTGCGGAAAGGCCAGGTTTGCCCAGGTCATGAGTTTGGGATTGCCGGCACGTGCCCAGAGGGTGCCCATCCCCCAACCCGCCATCCATGTGAAGCCGCCATCCGCGGTCATCTCACGGTATTTATTGTATTCGTTCTTGTACCAATCCGATTCGATCATCATGGGTTGGTAATTCACAAAGAAGTAGACCTTCAACCCCATCTGGTGACATTCACGAATCCCAGCCTCGAGTTCCTCCCAAGTCCCCAGCCGTGGATCGGGCTCATAGAAAGGGTAGCCGTTGTCATGTCCACCCATCTGCCATCCGCTGATCTGGACTGAGTTGATTCCATGATCCTTGGCAGCTTTGGCCCACTTGGGGATGTCTTTGTAGGTGAAGCTGATGGTTCCCTCAGGGAGCATGAACATGGTCATCAGGAAAAAGGACTGCTGACGGATCCAGTCGTTGGCGGGTTGCACGATTCCAAAGGTCTTCTGGAACCACTCACGGTAGACTTTAGCGGCGGCTGTCCAGTCACCATTTACGAATTTCAACACCACGGATGAGCCATCGAACTGCTTACCGGGAGGAAGAAAAGGTGAGTGCTGGAGAGCGGCGGCCAGATCCATCGCTTCGGGCGTACCCGTTTCGATAAACCGGTAGGCCTTATAACGCGCGATGGGATCATGGGAGGCGAAGTAGATGGCCTTGCCCAACTCCTTGCTCTGGATGCAGGTGAAGCTCATGTTCATCTGTCCCGGATAGGCGAAGGTACATCCGCCAGCGGTAGGGACTACCGGCCGCTCGGTGGGTGTTGAGGTTGGAATCCAAAGTACCGCATCGGTGGGTATGCCGGCTGGACCAAACTTGGTCAGGCCACCCACTAGCGGATAAATAACCTCCATGACCTTGAGCTCGGACTGATTGTCGACATGAAGACCGAAGGTGAGCTCCCCCTCCGCGCAGGTGATGGTCATGCGTACTGAGATTGGGTATTCGGAGGTCGCCTCTTTCAGCGGGCCGTTCCAGACCAGAGTCATGGTGCTTCCATCGACTTGCGAGGATGACAGTGCCTGGTTCTTCCCGAAGATCGTGACCGTCGACTTATCCGGTTTCAGCAGTGTCAAGCGGAAGTTTTCAGCTGTACCGGTACGGGCCGCCAGGGTGGTTCCTGAAGTTGAATCCTGGATGAGGTGGATGACACCACTTCCGTTGTCAACCTCGATGGAGGTTCCGCCTGTGTGTAGGATCAAGTTCGATTGTGCGTTACATAAATCACTGGCGCTAAGCATGACCGCCATGCTCATTGCTCCACACAGGCAGAGGAATTTCGCTTTATATTGCATTGCAGATCCTCCAATGGGTGTACAGTTTCGTTTTCGAAGATGGATGAATTCATTGAGGCGTTGAACTTCCTGGCAGCCCGTTGAAAAACTCGAGGTAATGTTGGCACCATGGAGCCGCCTTCGCGGGAATGACGATTTCCGAAGGATTTCGCCTATTCTGCCTTGAAGTTCCTGACTACCGCAATTGTATGCCTGAAATGACCTCAGTGAATACCCAACCGGTTCCGAGGGCCTCATATATACCGGCCAGAATTTCCCAGGGAATACTCCCATGATCTGGCTCATCCCTGTTCCACGGCATACAACGGAATGACTACTACTGGTCCCCCCAACTGGTGGGAATGATTTCAAGAGCCTGCAGAGCCGCCTCGCCTGTTGTCGAAGACAGCCGGACCTCAATCATACCGTTACGCGGGTGTATATCATGGAAGGGTAAATCCAGCGCACGTTGTAGCCCACCCGCCTTGGCGGCGGTATCCAAATCCCGTATCACCGGTTCACCATTAATTGATACCGTCATGGGACACCGTTTCGGATCACTCAACGCACGCCGTTCAACCAATCTGAGAACGACACGATAGACTCCAGGCGCAACTGTGGCATTCACCCAGAATTCGGGGGCGTGAACTCCATACCGGTAGAGTTCGGGATCGACGGCATTCTGTATTTCTCCCGAGGCTGGGTGAATCCACCATGCTTTCTCGACTGAATCCGTGTTGTGACCGGAGCGAACCACGAATTCCGTTCCTGGCAGCCATTCATGGCCTTCAGAATCGAGATAAGGTTTTCTTGCAGTGAAGCCAAAAATCATCCGCTGTGGATTTCTTGGCCCCCCACCAGAGCCAAACTCCAGCTTGGCGGACTCCGGTGACCATTGGACCGCATCCACGAAGACTTTCCCGCCTTGGGCGCAAGGATTCTTATCTCCGCGAACCACCACTTTCAATTCATGAGTGGCCTGGGACAGCCCATTACGATAATACAACACCTGCTGATACTTTGTGTGGAGAGGATCCCAGCAGTCTATGCCCACCAACTGCTTCACTCCATCGAGGTAGACATACGCCAATCCCCCCGCTGGACCGGAACGGCCGATGAGGCGAACCTGATTTCCCTTGAAACGGCAGGAAACCACGGCACCGGCCTTATCAGTAACACGGCATTGTTGGCCCCAATCATCTGAACTGGAATTGAGTTCCCACACTCCTTCGTAAGTCAGGTTTCTATCATCGGCCATCCGCTGAGGATCCTCGCCAACGACAGAAATTGTTTTGCAGCCATCATGGCGGATTGTGAGTATCCAATCGCCATTATCCAACGCTCGTGTGGAAAAGCCGTTTTGGGTCACCTCCCCGAGCAGTTCCAGGGGCTGCCCATCAGCCTGAACCTCGCGTGGTTGAAACGCAAGACGAAGGACATCCACACTTCCGGGCGGCGCATCAAAGGTTGAATAGTGAATCCGGCCTTGGCCATAGATGATGTCCGTCACCAGGCTCGAACTACGCATCAAGTGGTTCTCGCGCGCTGGTCCAAACAGATCAGGGAGCCATGCCATGATTTCCAATCCACACAGGATGGGGCCGAAACCAATCAACTCAGACCATTCTCTGGCTGTGATCTGCCCTCCCTCGATGTTGTCTTCAACCATACCTTCATCATGGAAATGGTAGAAACTCAGGATAGTTGCGCGCCGGACAATCTCTCGTGCCCAATCGCTTTCCGCTTCCACGGCATAACGCGCCCAGTAGCGTCCCAGGAACACGGGGCATATATCCAGCGATTGACCGCAACAGGAGCTCCCTTCAGGAAGCGCCCATGCCCCACTGTAGACGTCACCCTTCGAGTCCGGGCTGACACAGGCGTGGTTTAAATACAGGCTGAGGATATTCCGGACATCCTGCCGCCAATCAGGGAAAACATCCGGGTGATCCATCAGGTATTGAGCCACCCAGCCCGTCGGGAGAATTCCCTGGACTGGATGCTCCCAATCCCAGTAGTGCCTACCCCAGACATCATTGACGGTCCAGACTGGTAGTAGTTGATCGCGTAAGTAAACACAGCCTGCGTCGCGTGCATGTAATATGGCCTGATCCTGGCCGGTATACCCCAACCGCACCAGTTCATCCAGAAAGATCAGGATGTTGGCGACTCCACCGGTTAGAAGATTGCCGCTTGGGGTTTGCCCCCATGGGGCTTCTCCACCTTCAGCATAACGGTTCCAAGGTCTGGTTCCTGGCTGCAGACTGCACTTGGCGGCAAACACATCGCCAATGTGTTGAGCCGCTTCGAGATAGCGCTGTTCGCTGGTCATTTCATGGACTCGCAGCAATCCCAATCCAATGCCAGCTGCCAGATCCAACTGAATCCAGCCACCCGGCATGGCTGCACCGTAAGGCTTACCCTTAAGAGGGACACTGACCGGAAACCGGGGCCAGGGATGATCAACAGGCGTCAGGTAATAATCCAGCAGGAAATCCGCGGCAATCTTCATGGACCCCTTCAAAGAAGGGTCGCCGGTGTAACGGTAATATCTCGGGAGCGCTTCGGTGATGTACTTGAATCGTTGCCCGAGATTCCCATTCATTTGGTCCGTGGCGGGAAGTACATGGATTGTTCCACTGGATTCCAGGTCCACGCGTGCGTTGAAAACCCAGTGCGGACCGGCCATCACGCTGTCCGGGGGAGCCACCCACGGATACCGCTTAAGAAATTCAGCTGCCACACGAACCCGGTAGTCCACCAGGCCATTTTGACCACTATACCAGGGAGCGATCACACCATACTGGTCCTCAACCGTCTCGTGCGCGTAGTACCGGTCCTGTATTGTGGCGGCCACGGCTGGAAGCCCTCCAGAGGCGGATAAGGTCACAATCACCAGAGAGAGAAATATCCTGACTGGATACGAGATCTGTGATGATTTCATATGCACGGGCACCTTCCGGACCTTGCAGGCTCCTATCCCAAATGTGTGTACAGCGCCGCATCTTGTTGTGGCGGGCGCAATGTGTAATCGGAACAGTTCACTCAACCATCATCATGGCCAAAGAGTCTTGATCCTTAATAAAAATCCTGTTCCCTGAAGCTACCGGGGTTGCATAGGTTGGCGTTTCGGCAGATTTGATTCGAGCTACTTCCACATATTCCTTCTCATTCGGCTTGAATACAGTCAGCTCTGAGTTGTTTGGCAGGACCAATATAACGGAGCCGGCATCGACAATGGCCGCGAAACTGCCGGAGCCATGGTCGTTCGTATCTGTCCAGTTGGTCTTGCCCGTCTGGGCATTCAGGCAGAAAAGGTCTCCTTGGTTGGAACAACCATAGAGCAAGCCATCCTTGAGAACTGGTGTGCTGAATTGAGCCGCGATCCCGGGATTATTCCAGATCTCATTGGCAACAAATCCATCACCCTGTTTTGTAATCTTCACAGCCTTTGTTCCCCGCGCAGCACCTGTGTAAATGACTGTTGGTCTTTCGACGATGGGAGTGGCGGAATTGTAAGACCTCCTCTCAGGGATGAAGGGGAGTTGCCAGAGGAGCTTTCCATCGGTGACACCAATTCCCACAATGCTTTTCTCCGTCAGCGTCACAATCTGCTTAACGCCTTCCACTGTCAGAAGGACTGGCGAGGCATACTCGGGACCTTCGGCAGCCCATTTCCACCTTGTGTCACCAGAAGATAGATCAAACGCGATAAGCGCTCCATTCCCCGGTCCGCCAAGGTGGGCGATGGCCATTCCATCCACAATAATCGGCGACATCGAGGTGAAGAACTGGGGGACAACCTTTGGGAATTCATCCTTGCGCCAAACGACCTTGCCACTGGAAGCATCCAGGCACGATAAAACTCCACCGACCCCCAGAGTGACAACTTTACCCTCCGACACGGCGGGAGAGCTTCTCGGCCCAGGATGACTTCCGGCGGGGCCGGTTACAACCTGCGCCGCGTACTTGTCCTCCCAGACTTTCTCCCCATTTGCCGCGTTCAAGCAAAGGGTGACTTCATCTTCACCCTGACGTGTAAAGACATAGAGACAATCGCCTACCAAGGCTGGTGAGGCATCACCCAGCCCAACTGTCACTTTCCATTTAGGCGCCAATTCTTTTGGCCAGGACTGCGGTGCAGTGAAGCCTGTCACTCTGCCATCCCGGTTAGCCCCTCGCCATTGCGGCCAATCTTGCGCAATGGCCAGGGTCGAGCTGATCAGAATCAACACCGCCACTAAAGAGGTTTTGGATAGAGCCGCGCCGTTCATGATTCCCTCCTGATCAATCATTTCTTCGCCGCCAGCGACAAGTTTGGAGATAGAGAGCCTGCAGGGTTATCTGAACGAGGATACCGCCTGGAGGTCTATCACTCAACAAGAATTCGAATATCCAGATATTATGATCGGAAGGGTTTAAAGGGCGTTTTCTCCAGGGGGGCCCCTTGCTCTTAGTGGGAGTGTCCTGGCCGTCCGTTTTCACGAAAATACGCAAGACCATCGGCCAAGGCTTTGAGATTAGCCCAGTTCACACCTGGAACCATGGTGCTACTCGCGCCCAGAAAGAAGCCAACCGGCGGAGCATGGGAGACAAGCCAGTTGAGCTCCCGGCGGACATCTTCAGGAGTACCGAAAGGTAGTGTCCTGGTGACCGACACACCTCCCCAGATCATGAGAGGATTTCCCTCCCGCGTCTTCAAATTGCAGATGTACTCATAATCCATCCCATCTTCATATTGAAATCCCTGAAAACCCGAAATGCCCACTTCAATCAGACGTGGAACCATCTCCATCAGATTACCATCACAATGCCAGATCAGCCGTATTCCCGCATCGATGTACGGCTTGATGGCGTGTTCGAAATGTGGAAACCAGATCTTGTCCAGAGTTTGTGTTCTCACCAACATTCCCTTGGAACCCGCCATGTCATGGTCAATACGAAGGACTCCTGGCAGACCACCCTCTTGAATTGCGCGGACAGCTATAAGATTCGTCCGTGCTGCCAGGTCCGATTGAAGACGGAAGTCTTTCTCCATAACCTCGGGATACAGGGCAAATGCGAGCAGGTAGTTCTTGTAACCATAGGTCTCGTAGCGGAGTTTCGGGAAACCGTTGAAGGCTTCACCGTAAGGGCTCTTCAGGATTGAGTTTCCCAGCCGTTCCTGGAGTTCCTTCTCCGAGCAGAGAACAGAACTCCAGCTCTGTTCGTCATCGGGATTCGTTTCCCGGATCTGTTTCTCAAGGTTTGGGAACAGGAATCTCTCCATGTGTTCGACAACCGCTTCGGGGGAGTCAATCAGGATCGAATCCTGGACCGTCTCATGAGCTCCGGTTGTGGCACTCCGCATTGCATCAGAGGTATAGCCATCCTGGCTTATTGTCAGTGGATTATCCGCGAGGTACTGGTCCAGTAGGCATGTTCCAACCTTCCGTTGAAAGGCCGGGTATACGTGGTCTGGAGCCTCTCTGTAGGCTCCCTCCTGGCTACCCGTGAGGTGCTCCATGAAGGGAATATCCATCGTATGGAAGATCCAACTCGGAATCCCACGGCATGGTTTCAGGTTCAGGATATCCAGTGCCAGTTGAGCATTTGGACCAAAATAACCGGGCTCCATGGAGACAGTCCTCCCATTGAAGTCTACCCGCAGGCACGCTCTTGTGCCATACAGGATAAAGGATGCACCCAATACCTCACCCCTTGATTGCACCTCCCACGGGGTGAGGAGACTTGCGGTCTTCTATTGTGGTCTTGCGGACACTCGGGTCAAGGCGGAATCCTTCAGACGGATGTCTTTGAGGGCACAAAGACCAAAAAAATCAGTCATTGTAGTTGACCCGGCGGTTCCGATCCCACTAGAGTCATCCCACCACTCGCAACACTTACGGAAACAGGAGGCCAGACAATGCCGTGTGCTCTCGCTTCTCTCCTTCGATTGTGTGCATCCAACAGATGGTGGATCATCCTGGTTCTTCTCACTCTTTGCGTCAGTCCCGCCGTCCAGTCCGCATCAAGATACCCAAGGTACTATGCCCACGAGACAGTAGAGGATGGTCAGGGTGTCATCGCTCCTTGGTATCAAGGCCAGAATGGACAGTGGGATGCTCGAGTGCGGATCGCCGCCGAGACATTGAAGCGCTATCCCTGGGCGATTCCTCCCAAGTCACTTGCGGCTGCCCCGGAGTTCGTGTGGAGTGGAGCCTGGCTGATCTCTCCCCTGGGTGAAATCACCATACCTCCCCTCAACGACTGGGCAAATGGAGACATGGGACAACGGGCAGCCTATCTGCTGACAGGTTTGGTGGACTACTACCGTTATTCAGGGGACGGTCATGCGATCGGCCTCATTTCGGTCACGGCGGATACACTTATCAACCACTCGATGACCAGCCCGGAGCATCCCTGGCCCTCCTTCCTCATCAGTGTACCGAACAAAGGAAAGCCCTATGGACAATCTGATCCCAACGGAATGATTCAGCTCGACATCACCGCGGAGGTTGGACTCGGATTGCTGCGAGCGTATCAGGTGACGGGGAATGGCCATTGGCTGAACACGGCCCTGGAATGGGGGGAGCAGCTTGCGCTTCATCGTACAGCATCCACGGGAGCCTCTCCCTGGAATCGATATGCGAATCCCGAGGCTGTCCTTTGGAATGACACAATGACTGGTGGGGTAGTTTTTCTCCTGGAGTTCTTCGAGGAGCTCATCCGGTTGGGTTGTCCAGGAACCGATGACTGCATTGTGAAGGCGCGCGATGCGGGCCGTGAATACCTTTCCGGTGTCTTACTTCCACGCTGGACTGAGAACGACACCTGGGGGAGAAATTATTGGGATTGGGTGGATGATGTACAGGCTGAAAATGTGACTGAGTTTACTGTTCGTTATCTCATGGATCATCCCGATGTCTTTCCAAATTGGCGTTGCGATGCCAGGAACATTCTCTCCCTCTTTCTCCACCGCACCAGCGTTTCGCCTCAATCGGGTGGAGATACCTTCAGCGGGGCATGGGCTTTTCCTGAATCTTCATCGTGCTGTGGCCGTTCCCTTTGGTATGGCCCCATGGAATTATCGGTTCCATTTGCCCAGTATGCCGCGTTGACCGGTGAGGAATGGGCCAGAGAGATAACAAGGCGGCAAATCACCTTGGCGACCTATGATTTCCATGACACTGGAGTGGTCGAAGACAATATCGAGGGTGGTCCGGTTGTAGCGGGCGACTGGTTCAAGATCGCTCACCCAATGGCTCTGAAGCATGTGCTGGCCACCATGTCGTGGCTCCCGGATCTTTTCGGTCCAAGCCGTGAGAATCATATCCTTCGGTCCACGGCGGTGGTGAATAATGTCTCATATCAGGCAGGACAGGTATCCTACACAACCTTCGATGCCCCAGCGGGAACGATCGATGTACTACGGCTTTCATTCAGTCCGGCCGAGGTTCATGTGGATGGGACACCTCTCGATCTAAAGGAAGTCCTTCAGTCCAACGGCTACACGGTTCAGCCGTTGCCAGATGGCGACATGATAGTCACCATCCGGCATGATGGTGCAAAAGGAGTGGTTGTCCGTGGTCAGGATCCACAAGTACAGACCGGAGCTGATAAACTGGCTCTGGTGGGAGACTGGTCTCCCTCAATCCGGGAAACAAAAGATACCCCTGAGATGAGCGCAGCCACCAAGGGAGCCATCCTGAAACAGTATTTCAATGGTAATCAGGTCCGCCTGCTTGGCCAGTTCTCACCCGAGGGGGGAACCGCCGATGTTTATGTGGATGGACAAAAGCAATTAGTTGGAATCGATTGCTGGAGCCCGGAACAGAGGGATGCACAGATCCTGTACTACCGGAATGGGCTGACTGATGGAACTCACGAACTGCGAATAGAGGTCAACGGTGCAAAGAATCCCCTCTCAACGGGAACCAAGGTGGGCTTGACCGCTCTCCAAAGCTCTTCCGAAAAACCCAAAGGGGGATACCAGAGAGAGGAGGCGCCCACCGCACCACAACGGATGATCCTCGGATACACCTCACGAACGGATTATACCGATACCGCTGGGAACACCTGGCGTCCTTGTACTGAGTGGATTGTGAGAACCGGAAATGGTACTGATCCAGTGATCTCAAACTGGTGGACCCAACCACGCCGTCTCGGTATAGCCAACACCCTGGATCCCGAACTTTATCGCTTTGGAGCCCATGCCTCCGAGTTCTGGGTTAATGTCACCGCGAAACCAGGAACTTATTATGTACGCATCAAGCTCATGGAGAGCCGTTCCATCGAACCGGAGAAGCGAGCGCTCGATATCCGTATCAATGGTGAGCTGAAGTCCGAAAATCTCGATATCGCCAGTACCGCGGGTGGCCTTAATTCCGCCTATGACTTGGTGTTCAATAAGATCACTCCCAGGAATGGGATCATCGAAATCCGCTTTTCCAATAGTCACGGAGGCGAGGCAATCTGCCAGGCCCTGGAAACCGGGCCCGGCGAAGGAGCACCATCTTCCACCGCACCATGAATATTCCACTACTACACACCCAATTCCTGAACACGCTGGATATCGGCATCATCGCCTTTTACATGTTCAGCATGGTGGCCGTCGGTTTCTATCTGAAAAGACGCGCCACCGGCAGCATGGAGGACTATTACCTGGCGGGGAGGAAACTCCCCTGGTGGTTACTGGGCACATCGGGAACCCTGGCTTGGTTCGATATGACAGGGACAATGATGATCACCTCCTTCCTTTTCATGCTTGGACCGCGGGGCTTGTTCATCGAGATCCGTGGAGGTGTCGCCATTGTGCTCGCCTTCATGCTGTGCTGGATGGGCAAGTGGAACCGACGGTCGAACTGCATGACTCAAGCGGAATGGATGGAATACCGTTTCGGAAAGGGAGTGGGGGGAAGCCTTGCGCGCGTCCTGATGGCTGTGTCCATGATCCTATTCACCATGGGAATGATCGCCTATCTGGTGCGTGGTGATGGCTTATTTCTGTCGATGTTTCTGCCTTATTCACCTCAAACCTGCATTCTGGTTATGTTTGGAATCACCACGCTTTACACTGTCCTCTCGGGTTTTTATGGAGTTGTGTTCACCGATCTGGTACAAACCTTCATCATCCTGGTGGCTGTAGTTCTAGTCTCTCTTCAAGCCTTCTTCTCGGTCCCTAATGTGGAGAGCCTGGCGCAAACCGCCCAACAGGTGACAGGTAACAGCCTGTGGACCAGTGCCCTCCCAACCTGGAAAACCGAGATGCCGAAAGGATATGAGGACTACCAATTCCTCCTCCTGTTCGCGTTCGCCTATTTCATCCGGCAGTCCTTGGGTGGAATGAATATGGGAGGAATGCCGCAATACTTCGGTGCACGCAGTGACCGGGATTGTGGACTACTGACTTTGATGTGGACCAGCATGTTGACCTTCCGCTGGCTCATGATCATTGGATTTGCCGTGTTGGGAATCTACCTGGTCCAACGTGAATTCCCGGACCATAATCTCTTGGTCCAGGCGGCAGCCATGATTAAGGAGCATCACCCTGAAGCTGCCAGTCTTGAAAACAAAAACATCTGGCCGAGTATCCTGGCCGCCATCGTCAACCATCCGGAGAGTCAGCCAGATGCCCTCATCTCTGGGCTGCAAGCAATGCTTGGTGAGAACTGGCCCGCCAGAATCCATCTGCTGAGTTGGGATGGAACCATCAATCCAGAGAGAATTCTCCCCGCTGTCATCCTCCAGGTAATTCCAATCGGCTTGCGGGGTCTCATTCTTGTTGCTCTTTTGGCCGCGTCCATGTCAACCCTTAATTTCTCGGTGAACTCATCCTGCGCTTATTTTGTGCGGGATATTTATCAACGCTATCTCCATCCCACCGCGAGCAATCAGGTCCTGGTCTACTTGTCCTATGTGACCGCGATTTTGATCGTGCTGGGAGGGTACTGGCTCGGTTTCAAAGCCAAGAACATCAATGACATCTGGGGGTGGTTGATGATGGGGCTCGGAACCTGTGTTCAAGTCACGGGACTACTCCGTTGGTACTGGTGGAGGTTCAATGGGTTCGGGTTTGCGATTGGCACTCTGGTGGGTCTAATTGCAGCCCTAGTCCAGAGGTTTGTGTGTCCCTCAATGACAGAGCTATACCAATTCCTCATTGTATTAAGTCTGTCAGTTTCCAGCGCAATAATTGCCAGCCTGTTGACCCCGGCCACTGACCTTGATGTCCTTCGTAATTTCTTCCGCACCACCCGTCCATTCGGATTCTGGAGGCCTGTCAGGGAGGGTCTGCCTGAAGGTAACCTGGCGGCAATCGACCTGGAGAACAAGCATGATCTTTTCTCCTTACCATTCGCTCTGTTATGGCAGATCACGATGTATCTGCTCCCCTTGCAACTGATCATCCATGCCTACAAGGGCATGTTGGTGACAGGAACTCTGTTTATCACCGGCGCGGCTGGTCTTTATTGGTTCTGGTTCAGGAATCTACCGGTAGCCATAACAGATGTGCCTCCTGATAAACAGCAGTCACAACCCGTGCCTTGAGCATGTAGATTGGCCGTTCAATGGGATTTGGATGATATTTCTTTTGCGGAAACTGAATGACTACAACTCTGGAATGAATTGGAGGAACAGGTGATCATGTTGGCAAGTCAAGGAAATCCCGGTATTCCCCCCATCAGTTCTGGCGGTGCCTTCATCAAGGGATTCTTGCTCCGTTTGGTCTATGGTTCATTGGCTCTCCCGCTACTAGTGTTAATCCGTCCGGATTTCCTGGGTGAAAACCGCATTGCACTCATTGGTGGGTGCGCATTCTATTTGATAATCTGTATTACCGGTGGCATCTATGATGCATCTACCAGGCAAACAAGAACCTTACGCTTTTTCGAGAGGCCGGGCTTGGGTAGTATCGTTGGCTTGGTGATTATTCTGCTTGCATTGTGGTTAAACCGTTGAATGGATTGTCCTTTCCGGATCGTCTCTCTACTCATTTTATCTTGCGGCATTATGCTGTCTATCAGCCTTTGGATGAAGAACATAACCATGGAGCCCCCTCCGCGGTAATGACGGAATTACCGGAATATCTTGGAAACCGTCAGTCCCGCGGACACGGCTCCATGGCGCCAACAGTACTTTTTTTTCCAGTGTGTTGTTAGGCCACCGAGATAGCATTCTCAACACATCCAGGAACCATTTATCTTAACAAGGTGCCACCACCTAAGGCCTCCATGAACGGGAAGCAGTCAGGTTTTAATGAGGTCCCCCAGTCCGGCAATCATGAAGATCTTGCTAATTTCTGGGTTAACATGAGCCACTCGAAAATTACCGGCACCCACTTTTTTACTCGTGGCCACGCATAAACGGAAGAACGAGGAGGCCACATAATCGACCGATGCCAAGTCAAAAACAACTGGTAATCCTGCTTGCTCCACCTGAGTGTTCAATTCGTTCTCGATCTCAATACATTTATTGGTATTGAGTGGACCATCGAATACACAGATAAGAGCTCCATTCTCGATTTGAAATTGAGCCATTTCACTCTCCTACGATATAATTTCTTTCTTACCCCGGTATCATGCGGGATGGAAGAATGTGGGGTTGCCTACGGACACACCTTTTCAACATCAAATATTTTTACTATACAAACATTCTATTTGTTCAGCATCCAATGATTCATCCAGGTATAGGCTTTTATCAAAACGCATCAACAATTGATTATCACGACGGCGCGCAATGCGTTGAATATTAAGTAAATGACGGGCGGTCACATTATCCGTGGTGATATTTTTTCCGCCCGTCCCACACCCTAGTGTAAATGAAGGACTGAGCATATTGAAAATACCGCCAACAGCTCCCTGTGAGGAAGGCGTATTCACCACGATCCGTCCCGCATCCATGAGTATTGCGAATGAGCGGATCTTCTCCTCATCATTGGAGAAGATACTGGCCGAGTGGCCAATCCCTCCATGATAGTTCAACTCAATGCACCGGTTGACTGACGACTTAAATGTTGGCTCACGATAATATGCCAGAATGGGGGCAAGAATCTCCGATGAAAGCGGATATTTTTCTCCAACTCCCGGCAAAGGAGCAATTAACATGGAGACATCAGCTGGTGCGTGAATATTCGCGAGGATGGAAATCGACGCGGCGGATTGCCCGACAACGGCTGGATTCATGAGTCCTTTCTTCTGGTCAAAAGCCACCGCCTCCAGCTTTCCGGTTTCTTCCTGATTCAGAATATAAGCCTTTCTCCGCTTAAACTCCTCGATTACTGAATCCGCAATACAATCATCGACCACAATCGCCTGTTCACTCGCGCAAATGGTTCCATTATCAAATGTTTTCGAGCGATAAATCTGATCGACCGTAAACGGGATATCAGCGGTCCGCTCAATGAACACAGGCACATTTCCCGAGCCAACACCTATCGTGGGAGTTCCTGAACTGTACGCTGATTTCACCAAACCAGTACCACCCGTGGCGAGAATTAAAGCTACACTTTTATGGGACATTAACGCCTGAGTCTGTTCACGCGAAACAGTGGGACACCATTGGATACAGTCCTCGGGAGCATCGGCTTCCAAAGCCGCCGCGTAGAGAATCTTGGCTGTCTCGATACAACAATCACGAGCTTTTCCGGAAGGACTTATGATGACAGGATTTCTGGTTTTAAGTGAGATAAGTGTTTTGAAGATAACCGTCGATGTCGGATTGGTTACTGGTATCACAGCCAGGATGGGACCCATGGGCTGAGCAATCTCGATAATCCCCGTGACTGGATCATCGGAAATAATCCCGACAGTTTTTTGTTTCTTTATGTCATGGTACACCAACTGCGAGGCAACCACATTCTTGATGACTTTATCTTCCCATTTTCCAATGTTGGTTTCCTCATATGCCAACTTGGCCAACCTAACCCGGTTATCAAATGCCGCATAATATACCTTCTTGACAATCTGATCCACCTGATCCTGAGTATACTGATGGAAAACCGCTGCTGCATGCAGGGCATTTCCCATTAGCATCTCCACAGTATCCCCATTCGCCTGCTCTGCCATGAAAGCCTCCAGAAGATAGCTCGTTCACCCAGTTAAAATACTGAGCTCTGGATCGGAATGATACACTTATTTCGCTAAAGCGGTATCAGAGATTTTTAAATTGTTCATTCGTACATTTCATAACCTACAGTAGGAATAGATGGACAAAGCACTTCCCAATCACTTGTCCCTTCACTTCACCCCTACAGGGTCAGCGGAGTTGTGATAGGACAAGCTGGTCAATGAACAACGAGTGTGCTGGAGGAAAAACCTCCGTGTAGAGATCAAGCATCTGTTACCGTCTTGTTTTAGATCCCTTTCAACCACTCACTGACCTTGGCGATATCCTCTTTGAAGAAGAGTGAACCCGGTACAACCACATCCGCACCCGCTTTGGCCAGCAATGGGACCGTTTCCCATCGGATCGCTCCATCCGCTTGTATCTGATAGTGATAATCCCTGACAGACCTTAATCTGGCCAGCTCACGGATTTTTTCGAAGGCTACCGGCGCGACAGTTTGTACACCTTTAATCCCTGATTCTGTTCCAATAATGGTGACCATATCCATATTGGGAAGATATTCCTCAATCATGGAAACGGGTTGATCCAGCTCAAGGGTGAGTCCCACCCCCAGGCCAAGGTTCTTGATATCCTTTATCAGATCACTGGTATCATCTGTTGCATCAGGGTATATAATAAATGAGTCAGCACCAGCTACCTGAAATGGTTGAATCCACTTTTCTGGTTCATAGGTAATAAGGTGAATCTCAAAGACCTTTTTTGTGAGAGGACGTAACGCCGCAACCAAATCTGGGAAGAACAAGAGATTTGCGGCGTAACGCCCATCGCATACATCAATGTGATATGAGTCCGCGTATGGGTCCGCGCGTGCGATTTCCGATGCAAACTGAGTCATGTCAGCTGACCAGAGTGAAACCGACGCCTTAACACTCATAATTGTCCCACCTTTTCAACGAGGAATTTGCGGAAATGCTTTTGGAACTCAGCCCGGTGTGCATTTATGTCAGTCTTCGGAGGAATGACGGCTAGTCTTCCATCCGGAACACGTCTTGCCCACTCCTCCGCCATTTCCATTGGATGTGCGGCATCCGGGGAGTTACCAACCACTAGGGTGGGCATTGTGAGAGCCTCCACCTCACTCCACGAAATAATCGGACAAGATTTTGTCACCCTCTCCAGCCTTGCCCGGCGTTCGTAGGCCTTGGGTTTGGTAAGCTGATCCTCGAGAATCGATCGTAGCTCGGCCGGCAATCGCTTGATGGGTTCATATTCCTCCAGAGAACAGCATTTTTGTAGATCAGCATCAGGTCCCGCCGCGTCAAGAAGACGCTTGACCCCGGGGAGATGAATGAGGTTAGGCGGTGCGGGTTGATCCATCCATGCGGGACGTACCAATACAAGAGCACGTACCTGTTCTGGCCATTTCACCGCGAAGGCGGCGGATATTCCCGCACCCATGGATATTCCACCTACCACGGCAGTATTAATTCCAACATGATCAAACAGAGATTTCAGATCATGTGCAAAGGTGGCGAAATTCAACTTTTCTTCGGGTCCAACCGGTTCGGTCCGCCCATTACCGCGTACATCACAGAGTACTATACGGTATCCCTCCATCACACCCAATAGATATTTGGGCTGAATAAGATCTCCGCCAAGTCCATGTGTAAAAACAATGGTTGGGCCTTCCCCTCTGATTTCATAATAAAAGTTAATACCATCATGCTCGAAATATGCCATGGATCACATCTCCATGAGTCCGCGTATAAATGCCGAACTCCGTGGAACCTCATCTTCGGATAAATTATGCAGAACAACGGGACCATTGAATTCTATAGAACGTACTAAGCCCATATAGAAGGGGAAATCAACACTTCCCTTCCCCGCGGCCTGGGTTTGGCTTTCACTGGTTGGAAAATCCTTGGCGTGGACCATGAAGATGTCCTGGCCAAGAAGATCGAAAGCTTTTAAAAATATTTCCCTTTGTTGGTGAATTGTTTCACGGGTTAACAGGTTCGCTCCATCCAGGATAATACGCAGATGAGGAGATTTGATCTCATCTAGTAGTTTCCTGGCTTTTTCAGCGGAGTTGATGACATTTGCCATCTCTGGTTCGATACCCAATTTTACATCCGCTTCTTCCGCGCTGGTCAATAGTCCCTCCAGCGTCAAAAGCAGATCCCGCCAAGCCTCCGGTTGATCATTATCTGGATGTGCGCGCCACATATTCACCGGATTGCGTGTGCCCGTGCATAACGAAACGTACCGTGTTCCCATCAATGGGGCTGTCTTGATGAGATTACGGCATTTATGTGTATCTTGCTCTCTTTGGATCCGATCGGGATGAATCGCATTAAAAGTACCTGACACCGCGCACATGTCTAATCCATGAATCTGGAACTCCGTAAGAATTCTTCTTGAGGCTCCATCCTCCAGGTTGGTGGGTAAGGTTGCCACACCGGCCGATGACAGATTAAATTGGACAGTCTCAAATCCTTGATGCAATATTTCATCAAGTACATCGTTCAGTGAGGACCTTATATATGTCCGCGCGAATATTCCCAGTTTCATCAATGCCTCGTGTGTGGTGGAATGACTACACGTTGATTCGTGATCACAGATTCTTCGACCGCCTCGATCAACTGGACCACCGCCAATCCATCATAGACATCCGGACTGGGATGGAGGTCTTCTAGAACTACCCTGGCGAAGGCCTCGAGCTGGTTCTTGAAGGGGTTACTGTGCTCTCCGAGTGGCGTGGTAGTTTTTCCATCTCGTGCACTAAATGCATGGACCTGGCTGGTCCGGTAGTAAAAAGGAAGAAAGGTGTCGATATGGACACTGCCACCCTCGCCATGAAGGGTATATCCCTCGGACCAAACCTCATTCACCTTCACCGTCAGTTCAAAATGACCCACCGCTCCACTCCCCATTTCAAGCAATCCATGCCAGGAAAAACGTTCTCCACTGATAGCAAGCTTGGCGGTGACGGCATTAATTGGTCCTCCCAGGTGAATGAGGTTGTCAAAGAGGTGCGCACTATGAGTCCACAAACCATATTTTTGCTTGTTACACTTGGGATCCACCACTGGATGGGTATAATTCACACTGGTGAGAAGTGGTGGTAACAGGCTCTCTTGCATCGCTGGGCGGAATGATGAGTCATAATACCTTCCACTCACCGAGAAGACATGCCCCAATTGTGCTTGAATGAACTCATGCGCGAAGGCTATTCCAGGATCATACCTTTTCATGCAACCAACTTGGAGCTTGCGGCCTGTAGTCTCCACGGTTTTGATAAGTTTTTTACAATCCGTGGAATTATTTCCTAGTGGTTTTTCAACAAGGACATGCTTACCCGCTTGGAGACCTTTTTCTGCAAGGTCAACATGGAAGGGGTCAGGAACCGCGATGAGAATGGCATCAATATCCTTGTCTTCAAGAAGATCTTCATAGAATGGATAAAGTCGTTTGATACCATAACGTTGTCCCAGTCCTAGCAGCAAATCCTCCGCCGTATCACAGAGCGCCATGAGTTGGACTCCCCGTGCTTTAACTAAGGCTGGTAAATGCGCGTACTGTGAAATGGCTCCACATCCAAGCAGACCGATTCTGAGTTGTGTGTTTTTCATTAGTTTGGTACAGACTCCCTTAGCTTCTTCCTCTCTGGGGAGGATAAGCGATCAATGTTCCCATTACGAGTAGACCGAAAAGGGTGTATACCATTCCAAACACCCAAGGGGACGCTTCATAAAAGATGATTCTGCTCAGCCAATACCCGATGAAACTATAATCCTCGTATCCCTCCATCCCGGCTCGGAATCTGATATCATTCTCCAGGATTGTGAGAGGACAAATCATCCCCAGCCAACTTTGAATGACAACAACGCTTATTGCCCCTATGTGCATGTATCGAAAAACACGATTACGAGGCCAATGCCACTTCCAGATCCACCCCATCACCACCAGCATCTGTCCACCCACAACGAAGAAAACATAAGCCACATGGAGAAACAGGATAATGTCCGCTAGAAGGCTGTACATGTTTTCACTTCTGCTTGCACGCTATCTCAATCCTCGAAATAGACTACCTCTCCACAAGATCCACGGCAATACCCATTGAAATCTATAGTCCTTCCATTCTGGAAAGACAATCTTCTAACAACGCATTAAAATAGCTGTTGCCACATCCATTATCTTTTCGTATCCTAATAGGCGTAAGGAGTCTGGTTTTAGAACTGCGCATAATTTGCGGCATTTACTAAGAGAGGAGACCTTATGAAGATCCTTAGAAACCAATTTGCGTTATCCTGGAGATCATTGGTTGCGTTGTCTCTTCTGTTTCTTTTTCACTCACTCCCTGCTATTTCATCAGAGCAAGCTGGGGCGATCATCACCGATCTCACCGGATTTGTAAAAATAGACACCCAGGGACAATCAACGCCCGCCAAAGTCCTGGATATAGTCAAAGTTAATTCTAGTATCTCCGCCACCTCCGGTTCCGAGTTCTTTTTATTTCTACCGGACAGTTCCTTAGTCTCCTACAAAGGTCCCGTTATGGTTACCGTAAAAAGAGACCGGAATCAGATTGTATCTGTATCCAATCAACCCGGAGCGGAGTCCATTCGAGGTCTTCTTCCCAATCAAGATCTGGCTTCGAATCAAATTCATAATGACCGGATGAACGCGGAAACAGCCCTTAAACTACGCGTGCTATCCACACCGCGTTATCGTATTGTTCAAGGGGCACCTGAACGTGAACTTCTCAGTCCCAGAGGATTGATCCTTTCCCAACGCCCATCTTTCCGGATCATTAATACTTCAGATTCATCATACACCATCACACTCTCTCCCTCATCGGCCTCTGGGGAGGGGATGATTGTTGATATTCCTGTCGAAAAGACTGTTCCCTTCCCTGTAAAAATGTCCTCACTTGAACGCGGCCGCTCATATGTGGTTCCCGATATTACTTCTGCCTCCTTCACCATTGCCTCTACCAGAACATCCAACACTGTGAATAAATCATTAATTGCGATTTCCTCAACCTTACCGCCTAATGCCGCTGTTGCCGCTCAAGCCAGTGCTCTCCTGCGTCTTGGTTTACCCTGTGATGCTCTCGACCTCATTTACCAAGCGGAAGAAACAAATGGTTCCTCCAGGTTATACCTGGATCTCCGTAGAAAAGCTTATCGTGAAATTCTCGGACCATCGCATCCCATGATTTCCGCTCTCTTCGCGGAGGTTGAAACCTCCGATACTCACACGCAAGATCAAAAAAGAGCGGAGACTCTACTTGATAATCTTCCAGTACCCAGCACAAAGGGAGGTTTTGAGTTTTGTGTTGGGACTTACACTTCACAGGGTTTCATCGTTCCTGTCGCTCCAGGAGATAAGGTTAATTCTGGAGATACACTCTGTTTCGCCATCAGGATGCGTTCGGATGCAATGGTCGCCATCTACAATCTGGACGCGGAAGGTCAGTTTTACCCGCTACCCGGATATGAACCTCGTGAAGCTTTCATTGGGAATGTACTTTTTCTATCCAACTCAAATTGGATTTTGGGTGGAACACCAGGCCTGGAAAGCTTTCTGGCCATCACATTGCCTGATGTTTCCACTCATCCTGTCAATCTTGCGGACCTAGAAAAAAAAGAAGTACTAGCCTTTTCCAAAACATTACGCGAGAAGGGTGAAGTCAATCTCCATGATAAATGGACAGGGCCACTCAACAAGGAATCCTTGAATGTTCTCAGCCTATCTGCGCGGGATTGGGCCATCATCCGGATTATCCATTCAGGTCCTGGCACCAGTCATAAGGTAGAATTCTGACGTATTTCTATTGGCATAAAGACGCCATGAAGGGAATGCGTACCATGTTGGAAAGACAATTATTCATTATCGTCCTGTCTATCATCTTTACTTCACGTGGTTATGGATTCCCTTCTGATAATATAATACAAGCAGCGGCACTTCGTCTTGAGGCCAAGGAAGAACGTCAATCCGAACACTACCAAATCGCTCTTGATAAACTGAATATGGCTCTCTCATTAATCTCGGATTCAACAGATAACAACACCCTTCTTGAACGTTGCAGTCTCCTCAAAGAACTGGGTATCACCACATCCCTTCTTCGTCAGAACCCCAGGATTCCGGAGGAATATTTTCACTCCGCGTTGTCTCTGGCCAAGTTAATATCAGCCATGAGTGAGACCGCCAACCTCGAACGGGATCTGGGAATTTTCCACAGGCAAGCCGCAGAATCAGCTCAATTTCGTTTACTAACACGTCCAATGCCCTTTGAACTCCTCACCGAACATCTCGACAAATCCCGTTCATACCTGGTAAAGGCACTCGAATCGTACCGGCATCTCAATGAAGTCAAACCGTTGGGTGACACCTTATGCGAGTTGTCTACAACTTATCAAATGATCGGAGACCTGTTCGAAACGCCGCAGTTATCAAAAGCATCCCGTACCGCCTATGCCAGCGCGGAAGTTTACCTTGTCTCAGCGGAATTATTCCTTGGTTCTCCCTTGATCGAGAGGGGCAACCTCAGTTTTCGCAAGCATGACTATATCTCAGCAGCTCATATTTTCAGAGCCTGCCGGGATCGCGCAATTAAAGACAACAAAGTATCCGAGGAAGCTATATCCAATCAAAACCTGGGGATGGCCCTCCTTGCCACTTACCGGAAAGCAGGAGACCCCTCCATTCTTGATGAATGTATTCGCTCTTTATCAAGAGCGGCTGATCTCGCTGAGAATGCTCGAGTACATACCGGAATCGGTCCTTTCTCCGAGCAAAGATCGGGATTCTTCTCAGAGAGAGTCTTCATTCACGAGCAACTGATTGATCTATTCCTTTCACTTGACAGACCCTCAGAAGCCTTTATATGGGCGGAAAAAGCCAAGGCGCGTGGTTTCCTCGATCTATTCCGTAATTCTGCAGATAGATTGGTTTCGTCTCCATCTATTGAAACCGATTTCTCACTGGAATCTTTATCCCACCTAATTCCTGAAGGAACCGGAGTCCTGGAGTTCTTCATTGGCGATCTCGGCGTGTTCCGTTTTATTCTCAATTCAGCTGGGCTTCAGGAAGGCAAGAAACTCCCCATCAAAACAAACCATCTTCTCGAATTGGTCATGACCTTCCGTAAACGTTGTCTTGATAACTCACGAGGAAATCTCTTTGCTTATAATGGGCGCGGGATTAACCTTGCTTTCCAAAAAGAATCCAATCTTCTCTTCCAAGAACTGCTCAGTGACCGTTGGAATGAACTCCTTAAATATAAACAAATCATCATCATCCCGCACCATATTCTCCATTACCTTCCCTTTCATGCTCTCACGATCGAATCCAGCACCAGTACCGCGGGGCCAAGCTCGACAGCATCGTCATTCTGGATCGAGAAGGGACCACCAATTGGCTATGCCCCATCGGTGCAAAGTCTCAGTTTATTTCTAATGCAGCCACAACCAAACATTTCAACCCTTTCCGCCTTCGCCAATCCTCAATTTCCAGATCCTCGCCAAAACCTTCCTGAAACTCAACGTACTGCTGAATTTATCCGCTCCATCACCACCACTGCGAATCGAATTTTTCTCGATAAAGACTTCCTAACCAGCCAATTCATCCAACAATGGTCAGGATGTGATGTGTTATACGTGGGGACTCATGGACTGCTTGATGCTGAAGATCCCATGCATTCCTCTATTGTTTTTCCCCCATCCACGGGAAAAAACATGGAGTCATGTGAATACTTGACCACGGGAAAGGTCTTGTCCCTGGCCGGACGATCGCCACAATTAGTGATTCTGAGCGCCTGCCAATCCGGTTTATCCGAGGTCGATCCTAGCGCTGGTGACGACTTAGTGGGATTGAGCCGTGCATTTTTGTCCCGCGGAGTCAAAGGAGTAGTCTCGACACTTTGGAGTGTACCTGACTCAACCAGTCCGGATGTGGATTGCGGCTTTATTGAAGGGTTTATCCAGCATGGATACTCAGGGCCGGAGTCAATGGCATATTCGGGAAGGGCATTCTTGAAGAGAGCACGTACGGATATCGACACTTGGAAGTTCCGGGCTCACCCCTACTGGTGGGCGGCTTTCACCTACACGGGTGATCCCCGTCCGCCTCTTCTCATAAAGAAAACCCTCGATGAAAAATAATTGAGTAATACAAAATACAGGATGCGCCTCCCGTCCTTGCATCGGGAGGCGCATCAACTCTCTTAGGATGGCAAGTGCCACCATTCAACTACACACAGGTCAGCCCCAACGGCTAACCCGTTTTTAAAACATCGGACCACCATATACGACGCCACCTCCAAACGGAGGTCCCCACGGTGTCCGAGCCCAGGGGGGACGTGCCCAAGGGGGACGGACCCAGGGGGGACGGACAATCATGGGAGGACCAAAAAACGGAGGTGGTGGTGGAGGAAATCCAAATCCCATTGGAGGCGGTGGAGGCGGTGGAAACGGCATCCATTGACGTGTCTTCGCACTCTCACGCCGTCCCTTGATCTCATCCACGAATTTATCATCTCCCAAACCAAGCGTCTTGTTCTTGGCGAGTTCTTCAGCGATGTCGTAAACTTTATTAAATATCTCCTCGGTCATGGGACCTTCATCCGCATAGGAAAGAGCTGTGCGGATCATATTCCTCAAGACCATCTTGTCTGGAAGCCCAAAAGACGCAGCTTGTGTGTCCGAAGCAACATAACAATTATACGCCACTAGAATTGTCCCCACCTGATTGAGTAGCGACAATGGATCGCCACTCAATGTGGCCGCGGAAATTTCCTTCTCCTGGTCACTGGAAATACCACTTAGTGGAGTGGCGGATTGAACGGACGCGGCAGCTGCTGAAGCTTGTTTCACTTCCTTCGCCGCCTGCGCTGGAACCGCCACCATACAACAGATCAACATCAGGCTTCCTGCTAATGCGAGGTATCTGCTTTTGCCGATCATTGAATACTCCTTTCGCTTGGAGTTCTCCTTGCACATATATGCCCTGCACAACCTACACAACAGATTTGATTCCTTTAACATCGGACATAGCTCATCAGGTGGAGCACGATTTCGAAAAGATATTCTCGCCATTTGAGTCTCCCGTTTCCAATTGGCTCAGGCCATATGCTTCGGATACTAACTATGGCAATCTTGTTCTCTTCAGGACTCGACTCAGATGAGAAAGGTGGGGCAATTCAAGTTTGAGTCCATCTTTTCTGCTAGAACGGCATCCTCTACCAGCACTCAAAACGAACCACGACAAGCAGAACGAATAGGCAGTGACAGATTTAATCCTTGAGGCCCCTACTCACTCTTTGCATGAGTGGAAGGTGACCGATTCATGGCATCAAGGAACCATCCTGTTGAGGAAGGAGTCTTATTCTTGACTTAGTATACAGGATATTCAGACGAGTCGATCCAATTTTTATTCAACTTTTTTTTAAGCTGCTTTATAAAGGGGGGAGGCTGTGGGTTGCTGCGTTCGCGGGAATGAGGGGACCGAAAGACTCACCTCCCAAGCGCCTTACGGACCACCTCAAGGATGTTTTCATTATCATTTGATGTGGCCAGGATCTTTCCATCCCGGTCAAGCGCAATTTGTAGGGGTAGGTTGTGAAAATATCGTTTGTCTAACACCCGCTTATACTCTTCCGAAGTACACGAACAATGTATGATTATTCCTTGTCCAGGTGTGAGTTCTATTTCTCTTCCGAGCTGACTATACATATCAATCCACAGAATCACTAAGTCATCCGATTCATTCTGAATCCCGCTTAGCATTTTTAAAATATTATCGTATGTTTCACGGTAGGACTCTGGCTTTTGTGGGCAATAGAATTCAAAACTGAGAAGGACGATTTTACCCATATAATCGGAGGTACTAAATAATTCACCGCGATTATTGCTTAGGTTGAATGCTTCGATAGATTTACCAGGTTTCAGCGGGTTAATCAGGACCAGGGGGAGGTTTCCAAGATCGATGATTTCATCACTGCGGCCTCCAAGCATTTTAGGGACATTAAAATGATGTTCGATATATCCAACAGTTACTCTATCCAATTTGCGGGATGATGCTTCAAATACTTGAATTTCCATCAAGTAATCCCCATCTTCAACATCATCGATTTGGAAAGATCCATCATCGTCCATATTATACTCATAGTATTTCGCCTTCTTACTGGCATTTATGACTTCCTCACTGTTCCGCCATTCATTTCTTCTTCTTTCCGCTTCTTCAGCATCTACTGCGTAGAGGTTTCTGATTTCTTCTGGTATTCGAGGTGCCCCATAGAGGAAATGAGATGTATTGTTGAAGTCGATCTTTTCATCCGTGTTTTCGGGAACTACCACTCGGCCACGAACCCGGCAGCCTTTCCCTCCAATTTCAACGTCCATCGTCTCGCCTGATGCTACGGTGACATGCAGCATATTAGCATTAATTATACTTCCTCCGTTGTGTCCCCGATCGATTTCTTCCACACGGGAAAGAGTCCATTGAGCTGGAAATACCCTTTCTATGGTGAATTCTCCATTCTCACCACATTTGGTGTAGTATTGGGGAAACGAATGTGGGATCTTTGACTGACTTTCCAATTTACTTGGCAATAGTGAAATCCTTGCATCAGATGCCGGACATAAACCAATGCGTGCAATACCCTTTATCCGCCCCCATGGCTGCAATATGAATACTTTTTCAGATCGATACTCAGCATCGGATATCTCCGCGTACCCCTGATCATGCATTACAAAAATCCGGAAGGGCTCGTTCTGTGGATTTAGGTGAATGATTCCATCTTCACTGGTCTTTAAATATTCCGCTTGTTGATCCCGATCTGGACGTCCGTTATGAATCAATGCCCGGTTGCGTGGTGTCGCCAATAGAATCTCTGCTCCGGCGACAGGCTGGCCTTTATCATCCACAATCCTCCTCACCAAAACCTCACCCTTGTTGAGTACGAATTCCCATGTGGGCTGGTCTTCGTCACTTTTGAAGGCGCGGGATACCGCTGGCTCATATCCTTCCGCTATAATACGTATGAAATGGCTGGGATAAGGATGGTCCAAAGAGATCGAGAACTTTCCCTCAGACCCGTTTATGGTGTTTCGCCGTATCCATATAGGACCGCCATCCATCGATTCAAAGGCCAATCCGGGAATTACCTCGAATTTTGGAATGGGTTGTCCGGTCATCGCATCTACTACTGTTCCAGAAATAACCAGTGGTGGACGCAGAGTGATTTGATATATCTCTTCTTGTGGGGAGAGATTTATTTCGAGGCGTTGGAATCCTTCTTTATAGAATTGAAACTGAAATGCTTGGTTGGATGCGTCAATCCACTCGAAACATCCATCATCACCTGTCACTCCATGCCATGAGGGTTGACAATTCCGTTTGCCCTCCGGACCCGCCGAGAAAAGAACCTCCGAGAGAGGCTTCCCATCACGATCGGTTATTTTCCCCTTGATGGTGTGGTAGTGAGCCATGGACTT
>CAYRBI010000042.1:29833-33606 GCA_964422415.1 uncultured bacterium
ATCCAGGATGATGTCTTTTTCCCGGGCTATGGCTTGAATGGTTCCTTGCCTGTCAATTATTATTAACTGCGCTAATAAAGTGTCGATTCGATAACGTTGGAAATTTATTTCCATTTCCTCCGGATCCATGGAACAATCGATCATGAGGCCGGACGGAATAAGCGGGTTTTCACTTTCGGTACTCCGTGAGCCGATCTTGATTCGAAGAATGACCAGATTTTCCGTTGCGCCAGGGATTTCGACCAGACTCTTCATAATATCTGGGATGGGATCTTCTCCTTCTTGCTGTTTGGGACTCCTGATCGTAAAGTTGAGGACCACCACCTTTCCCTTGTAGTCATTCACCGTAATCTTTTGATCGCCATGGTGTAATTTTATCGGCGGCATGGCATCACCCACATTGATCTGTTGGATGGTGAAGAGCGGAAGATCCCCCAGGTTCAAGGGTTCATCGCTACGTCCATTAGGCATTTCTGGTACCTGAAACTTGTGCCTCACCATCGCTTGTTGTTTACCCGGTCCGCCATCACTGACATCCCCCGCTTTGTTGATTTGAATCAATAATTCATAATTTCCCGCCTCAACATCCTCGACGCGGAAGGTTCCATCAGCATTGAGTGGGAAAGAATAGAAATGCATTCGCGATTGGAACGCTTTTCCCTCTGGACTTTTGTTCCACTCCCTTATCAACTTTACAGCTTCTTCTGTTCCCTCCTCCACCAATTTCCTAATAGGCCCGGGATAGTTAGCAACGGTTTGCAAACAATTAAAACCCGTACCAAATTGAATTTCTTCTTCCGCTGTCACGGGGACAACGATGTGACCGGTGACTGGTCTTCCACGTCCTCCAATTTCTACAGTCAGGGTTTGACCAGCTGCCAGCGTCACGGAGATGTTGTCCGCTGTTGACATTCTCGTTCCCTTGGAGCCGGCCGGCATCATACGAGCTAGTGACAGATCCCCAGGGATAACCCGCTCGAAATAAAATTGTCCCGTATCATCAGATTCAACTTCGTAATTAAAATGCAAACGTGACCGTTCCTCCCCGGCGGTTCTTTGGGAAGTCAGGGATATCTTCTCACCTTTCAAAGGTTTTGATCCCACACGGACAACCCCCTCAATCTGTCCCCAGGGTTGTATTTGAATCTTGGAACCCTCCGTGAATTCCTTGCCATCCATTTGCCCCACACCCTGATCGCAAAGAACGGCTAAAGCAAACGTTTCGGATTGCGGGTCGACAGTGAATTTACCATCTTTATCCGTACTCATCACAATACAGCCTTGCGTACTTTCAAGTTGGCCACTCCGGATAAACAGTGTACTGTCCAGGGTATGGAGGATTACATCCAAATGGGGCATGGGCTTACCTTCGCTGTCGACTACAAAACCCGAGAGGGTCACCCCTTTCTTCATTTTGAAACAATAGTTCTGCCTCCCTTCACCATCCGTGAAGGCCCGTGAGATATTCGGTTCATAACCAGGAGCTTCAATCCGGATGAAATGCCGTGGATAGGGTTGATCGAAAGATACCGTGAATTTACCCCCCGAGCTGATTTGTTGATTGTATCGTTCCCAATGGATCTGTTTGTCTCTCTGTTCAAAACCGATACCCTTGATCACCCGGAAGGATGAAAGAGGAGCACCGGTATCGGCGTCCTCTACCGTGCCAGAGACAATGAGGGGATCGCCCAAGGTAATCACATGCTCCTCTTCTTGTGGAGCCAGTTCTTTTTCCACACGTTGCACACCCTCGTTATGGAAACTAAAATATACCGGTTTGTTGGGCGCGCTATTCCACTCGAACCGTCCCTCTTCATTAGTAAAACCTTGCCAATCCCGGTCCCCTGAAGAGTCTTCAAGATCATGAGCCGATATATTCACCTTATTGAGGGGTTCACCTTTGGGGTTCAACACACGGCCGCGGATGGTCTGCCCTTTCTTGATCCGGATCTTCACCAGGTCATTGGATTCACCGACAGTCACTGGATAATCTACCACGGTGTACCCCTCGGCTTCGGCAGTCAGAGTGAGCTCACCCGGAGATAATTGTGTAAAGCGGAAATTTCCTGACGCATCGGTAATGGCTGCTGGACGGCGTCCCTGATCCCAAGGACTACCTGGCACTGAAACCTTGATCCCTTTGAGAGGCTGACCATCCTCATCCAAAACAATACCATCAAGCGTGAGACTTTTTTTCAAGACGATGATATCTTCAAATGTTTTGAGAGGTCCTATGGGACGTTGTTCGTTCTGTCCATAGTCAAAATACTCGCTGGTGATGTAGTAGGGATGCTCCAATCGTAGACGAACCGACTCCATCTGTTCGGGAGCCATGTCAAAACGCCACTCTCCCTGATCATTGGTCCACTCAATATGATCGGATATCACAGTCCGGTCCTTCGAAGTGGACAATGGTATAATCGACATCACCACCTTCACATGCTGGACCGGCTTTCCTTTTTCATCCTGGATTTTTCCCCCGATGGTCAAGCCCTGTTTGAGAACTAGCGTATATTCCTCGGGAAGGTTGTTCAGTTCTTTTCTTTTCCAGGAAATGAGGGTGGGAAGATATTTCTCAGCGGAGGCGGTGACACGGATTCCATACTTGGGGCCATCGGCAGGGAGTTCAATCCTCACACTCCCATCGGATCCCGAGGTCATGACCTCCTCGTGGTCATCGACATAGACCTCGACCTTGGCTCCCGTGACCGGATTACCACTATCCGATCCTGTGAGGAAAATCGTTATGGTTCTGGCCAACGCCGGAGAGGTTATGGCCAGAGCCATGAACAATACAAAAATGAATGGATGGCATCGTGTGGGCATAAAATTCCTCATCCAATTGAGAATACCTTCAACGGAATGATATGCCTGTTACCATTTTGCATCCACAGGACGTTTGGCGGCCCAGTTGATGCAACGGAGTACAAATTCGACATTGGTGTAGGGCGCGGTATTCCTGGGAAAAGGTGTCAACCATTGACAGGCCACCACTCGTCCCTCTCCACATTGACGCACATAGAGTGGACAGAAATTTGGATCACTTCCCGACGGTGGCGCCAGCAAGGGGGTTCCGTTTACCGTGCCCGAAAAACCATTCTCCACACAAATCCAGAATTGGTCACCGGGTTCAAGCAGCCCCAATACCGGATGAGTCGCAATAACCTTGCATGAGTAATCCGAGGGACGGTAGTTGTACGCCCCGTTCTCAATACCCAGGAGAAACTTTACATCTTGAGTATATCCCGGCGAGTGTTGAGCAAACCCCGACTGATTAAAGAATCCAACGCCACTACTCACCGCCACACCAATCGCGCGGATGGCCGCCTCAAGTTGATTCGGATCATGAGAGGAAGCAATCACATCAAGCCCCTTTAATTTCTCAACATCCGTGACTGGAATCATCCGTTCAACCAATCCAACCCGTGACAATACCTCTTTGAGATCCTTCCGGTCCTCACTCCCCGGATCAATCAGGGCATAGACATTCAGATGAAGATTCCGGAATAGCCTGGCCAGCTCCTCTTGATAGGTGTATCCATTCGGTGAGGCCATGAAACGTGGATTATTTGCGCTGACATGACTGAATATCAAACCCACCTTGGGGGCCTCGGGATTACGAACTCCAACCCCGGCAAGGCTTTGACCGAGTTGATCAAGTCCCTGGTCTGTAACCACCGTGCCAAAAACTTCTAGTTTACTTAACGCAGTCAATGGAGTCAGTGAAGTCAGGCCTGAATCGGTAATCCTTGTTTTATTAAGTATCAACGATT
>CAYRBI010000042.1:33706-35983 GCA_964422415.1 uncultured bacterium
GTCTTGAGTTTTGTGAAAGGTTGGAGCGAGACAATCCCCTCATCTCCAAGTTGTGCCTTGGAAATATTGAGGTTCGTGAGACCAGTAAGTCCCGCAATGCTCTCAATTCCCTGAAAAGTGATTCTGTTATTTCCCAACCACAAAAGATGTAAGGACTTGATCGACGCCAAATGTGCCAGGCCCACATCGCTAATCTCCGCATTACAAATAATGAGTTCACTTAATGTGGTAAATCTGGCCAGCACCTCAAGGTCACCATCCTGGGGACGGCCATTATGCAAGTAGAGCACTTGAATTGAATCCGGCGGAAAGGTCTTGAGAAAATCGAGTCCCTGGTGGTAAAACCAGGAAAACAATATTTGAACCTCGTTATCCTTGGGGAGCGTGACTTCCCCCTTCGCGTCAGCATAGAAGGTCCAATCCTCTTCATTCAAAGACCCCTTCTCCCGGACCAAGACATCACCCACGGAACGTTCCGGGAAGGTCACTACCGTCCCCTCGCTCGTGCCAGCTGCGGTAGCAGTTCCCTCAGTCTGCACCGTCCGCCCTTCAGTCAACAACCCCAATCCCAATGCCGCCACTATAACCACTGTCAACACTGTCCACGCGGGACCGGGCTTCTTGAAGGCCGTGATCATTTCAATTCTTCTTCTCATACGGAGTGTGTCCTCGATAATGCCAGCCGTACCGGGGAGGCGTTGTGGCATAACCGAGCGTTCAAGGAGCGTCACAATGGTCTTACCATATTCAATCGACTCGCCCTCGTGAGTGTAGGACAGCGCCAAGGCATCACAGGCCAGCTCCTGGTCGGTGCGCATCCGGCGGAAGGCATACCACACGAGCGGGTTGAACCAGTGAATTGCACGCAGCAGCATAATCAGCCAGTTGACCCAGATATCCCGCTGTTTCACATGCGCGAGTTCATGCAAAAAGATATACCGCAGACTCTCTGTTCCCAATGAAGTGGCCATTCCCTCGGGTAGGAGTAGTACTGGATGCAGCAATCCATACAAGGCGGGGCTGTCCATCCTGGGAGCGTCTACCAGCCGCACCGCTCGGTGCAAGCGCATTTTCGACATACATCTAGTAAAGACATCCAGGATAGCGGGATTGGTAACCGGAGGAAGATTCCGCAGACACACCCGGACGGTGATCAACTGTCCAAGCACAAAGGCTAAAAATATAATCATTCCCATTCCCCAGATGACTGGCGTAACCTCGGACAAGGAAGAACCCTCCTCCATCAAAGGAGATGTCTGGGAGATGGGAACTGAATAAAAGGCATCACTGTGTGCGGTTAATGACAGCGCTGGTTCCGAGACCACTCCAGACCCAGTGGATTCCTCCATGGTTTTACGTTGCGTGGCCCATAAACTATCCTGAAGGGAGGACAGCTCCGCACGGTCAGAGGGAAGCAGATTGAACACACTGAAATAACTCTCTGGCAGCCCTGGCATGACCAGCCGCGCCACGGCCAGAAACCAGAGCCCATAACGCCAGCGCGCGGTTAAATAATTCCGGAATACATATTGAACAAATAGAATCGCGGCAATCAGAAAAGAGGCCTGCCAAGATGCACGCAGGATTGAATGGAATACCGGCCCCAACGATTCTATCAAGGAAATCATGGCTGCTTCTCTTTTTGCCGTAACATGTCTTTAAGCTCTTCCACCTCCTTCGGACTGATTTTTCCCTTCTCAACAAAGTAAGCGATCATCGGATTGAGCGAGCCCCCAAAGAAACGCGACAGGAAGGTCTCGCTCTCTCGTTCGAGGCTCTCCTCCTCGGTGAATGCTGGAGAAAAGTAGAAAGCGCGTCCACGCTTCTCATATGTGAGCACACCCTTGTTGGCCAAGCGTGAGATGAGGGTCTTGATCGTTTTGTGAGACCAGTTAGTGGTACCGGCAAGGGCCTCGACCACCTCATTGGCGGTGATCGGATACTTCTTCCAGATAATACGCATGACGGTCCACTCGCATTCAGGGATTTTCGGGATCTGGGGCATGGGGGGAGGAATTCCTTTCTTACATTCGTGAGTAAGAGTAGATTACACTAGTAGGTCCATTTGTCAAGTTTTTTTTGAGAATTGGAAAAAACCGCCACGGAAAAAGCATGAAGACCGCATGAGATACAAGTGGAGTAGCGGCTCTAATAACGGAGTACTCTCCCCCACGGGGATTAATATCGTTCCTGCCTCGAAAATGGAACGCCATCTGCTCCGCCATTCAGTTGTTAGCCGGTGGCAAGGCAACGTGGTTTCATCGCTCGTGTTGATTC
>CAYRBI010000043.1:0-35189 GCA_964422415.1 uncultured bacterium
ACAGGAGCTCTCGAAGGGTGGAATGGCCAATTGGAGGGCAACGCAAGAGACTCGCCAAATTTTCCCGAAATGGGAGCTTCTACCCAATCTTTTTCCAAATTTCCCTATTGACCCTTTTAATTGTCCTGCAGTATCCTTTGTTATGATAGTGGGACTGTGTTTCGGGAGAGCCATAATAGGTATTCCCGATGCGTCAATAGTGCGTAAAGACGGTTTTATCAACGGCTGGGATATTTTGCGTTCTCGTTGTTTTGCCTACTTTCCTGTAGTTTGTTCTTAACCTCAATTCCTTGCCGGTCTGTCCCGGCGCACTCGCTCTCGAGCCTGACCTTATCCTCCTGACCGTATCCTAGGTGTATGCCATGAGGCAGGCATCAGGAGGTACCTGAGTCCTGTCGGTCCATTCAAGTCCCAGACTCTTTCACTTGAAGAGATCCTCACAATAGAGGGTGAAGAACCTTGCCAATGTAGAGGAGGGGAATCCCATGCAACGATTCTTGGATTGGATGCTATGGATCGCTACGGTAATAAATTTTCGCAAGATTGATAGAAGTGAATGTCTTGTGAGACTGGCTGCTGTCACTGTGCTTGTTTCCACATTTTTATCAAATCATACTGCACAGGCCCAGGTCTTGGACTCGGATTTCGTCGTTCCTCTCTATGAATCATCTCTTTCTCCCCCAAAGGTAGACAGCAGTGATAGAGAGAGTATTAACGATGAAGGCGAAGCCACGGATGAGATGAATCTCAATCTGGTCACCAAGCTCCTCACAGTTTTATATGTGGACGGTTCTTTTGGTTCCGATCAAACTGGAGCCGGAACTCAGGACCTTCCCTGGGCTACAATTCAAAAGGCCATTAATTCAGTAACGGGAACATCTGAAGCTATGGTCGAAATCCGCGTAGCTTCTGGCACATATACCTCCATCATAGATCCAGTTGTGACGATGCATGAGTACGAATCCATTGTGGGCGGTTATGAGCCTTTTACTTGGTTTCGAGATTGGAAGGATAATTCAACTATTATAGATGGTGAAGGATCGCACCGATGTCTTATCGGGGCAAATCATACGACACTGGATGGGTTTATCATTAAGAATGGGTATGCTGACCAGGGTGGCGGTATGGTGGGAGTCGGACCGGATTCGATAGTAACCAATTGCGAATTTACTGATAATATAGCCACTGGTAGTGGTGGCGGAATGACAAACACCACAGCTCTACCCACTATGACCAATTGCAGTTTCATTCGCAACAAGGCAGATAATGGGGATGGGGGGGCCATATACTGCGCAGGTGCATCGACCATTGGCAACTGCACATTTACTAGTAACAGCGCTGCGGCTAATGGCGCGGTGGCCATTATTGGTGTTGGCGATGCGGTGATAACAGACTCCATCTTTACAGATAATCATGGAGGGGTCTACGCCAGTGGGTTAGGTGTCTTTGGTCCTGTTCTAGGAATGACAAACTGTGGGTTTTTTGCCAATGTCGGCGACCTCCATGGTGACCTCGGTGGTGCTCTCGTTGGTCAGGATGCGAAGTTGAACATTACAAAGTGCCTGTTTGCGGCCAATAGAGCAGGGAATGGTGCCAGTATTGGTTCCTCATACAATGTCGATTTTGTTATATCCGATTCAACCTTCCTCGCCAATAGAAGTGAAAATGGTGGAGGGGGTGGAATCAGGCTTTCAGCTGGAAGTATACGAAAATGGGCGATTATTTCCAACTGCATGTTTGCTGGAAATTGGGGTAATACTAACGGAGCGATAGAAATACTCAATGTTTGGACCGAGGTGGGCAACAGTACTTTTGCCGGTAATAGTCAGAGTTATGGACCCGCAGTGGGTGGCTATAATGGTACGATTCTTACAATAGGGAATTCAATTTTCAGGAATACCGGAGAAGATATATGGGCTGATGAGACCACCCTCATATCAGTCGATTACTCAGATGTTCAAGGTGGTTATTCAGGTAATGGAAACATTGATATGGATCCACAGTTTGTTCAACATATCACAGGGAGTTGGACTGGGATCTGGACGAATGTGGTTTACAATTCGACCACTAACAAAACCACCTTTACCAATGCCAATGCGAACTATCAACCCAACGCACTTGTAGGGATGATCTTCTGGATTAACAACACACCCTATTATGTTTGCGAGAACACGGAGACAACCATCACGGTCTACCATGATGCACGAACTGGAATCCGCAATTATGAATTGGCGGATTATCACATTAGAGGCAATTCTCCTTGTAAGGACTCTGGGACGAATACCGACGCCCCTGCAATGGACATTGATGGCGATGCCCGTCCCTACAACGGTACGGTCGATATAGGAGCTGATGAATACAATCCAATTACAAGTGATTCGGATCGCGATGGAATGAATGATGTAACCGATACAGATAATGATAATGACAGCCTGCCGAATGACTGGGAGGTTACTTACATACTCGATCCCTTCGATGAGACAGGAATCCACGGGGCCAGTGGCGATCCTGATGGGGATCAACTCTCGAACATTGGAGAGTATCAGCAAGGCACCAACCCTCGCGATCCAAACGATCCACCAGCCACTCGCACACCAACAGTCACACACACGGGAACGCCCACAAACACCTCCACATCCACTTCAACGGATACAATCACTCTGACACCGACAATGACTGAGACGCCCACGATTACTTCCTCCCCCACGATTACTTCCACACCAGGTCCAACCGCCACACCTACCGAGACTCCGGTCGGCCATGTCAGTCCTCCCACGGGACTTCAGGCGCTTGGGGGAGCCACTTCCATATTCCTCACTTGGAATCCTAACACTGAATCAAGTCTGGCTGGATATAACAGCTATCGGGATACCAGAGCAGATGGTTCTTTCACTAATAGGATCAACAGTGCACTTCTCACTCAACCCAACTATTCAGATGCGACGGCCTCACCGGGTGTGGTCTACTTCTACAAGGTAACAGCGGTTAATACTGTTGGTTATGAGAGTATGATGAGTCAAGAAGCATCGGCTTCATTGGGAACCATTGAGGTATGGATGCCCGATGTTCGTGGGCCATCAGGAACAAATGTGACACTGCCCATCAATGTCACTTACGCCACCGGAATTACCGGCAATGGTATGGATATCAAGGTAACATATGAACCAGCTCTGTTAACTCCAGTTGAAATTCAGAAAACGGTTCTTACTCAAACCTTCACCTTCCTGGACAACATCTCCATCGCTAATGGCCAGTTGAACATAAGCGGCATTTCATCCGAAGGGGCCACCATTACTGGAGAGGGACACATCCTTGACGCTGTATTCCATGTGGCGGATTCCGCCGTTATGAATGCAACAAGCAATCTTGCATTCATACAAGTCAAGATGTTCAATGCCATGGCTCAGCAGATTTCCGTGGACTTTTCCGACACGGCCATGTTTACGGTGGCGACTGCGTATATTCTGGGAGATGTGGACGGAAGTGGATCAATTGATTCAGGCGACGCCTTGATTGCGCAGCAAATCGCTACAGGTGAGAGGATTCCCACCGAGTTAGAACTCCAGGCGGGAGATGTCAATGGGGATGGGATGATTGATTCTGCTGACGTCACGTTGATCCTCCGTCTTGCTGTGGGTTTGCCCATTAATCCTGTAGACTCAAAAAAAAGTTTGTCAGCATTGAGTATGGGACGACTACCCAAATCCATGGACTACCAGATAACTGTAGGTGATACGAACGCCCAGTATGGTGAAACAATTACGATTCCGGTCACCATTAATACAATGCAAATGGTCTCGGGAGTGGACTTAACAATCAATTTCGACTCAATGGTCTTGCAGCTCATCGATGTTACTAAGGCAGCTCTTGTCCAGAACAGCTATTTGATGGATTACAGGCTTACGGGTGCATCTTTACACATCACTATCGCATCTTCACAAGCCCAGATTTCCGGGAGTGGCGTGATTCTAAACCTCAGATTCAGGGTCATCGGGAATGATCCGAAAAGTACTCAGCTCCCCGTTGCGTTCCTGAAACTCAGTGGACAATATGGTCAGAACCTGGGATGGACGAACACGGTTTTTGGACAAGGCGGTTTGTTTGACATACAGATCCCAACAGGTTTCGAAATGGATGCGTTAAAGCTCTACCAATAAATTACCAGACACGCACTATTTCCATTCTGAATTGTGCAATCAGTCTGTTGAAAAAGAGCATGACTTGGGAGCCACCTTCGCGGGAATGACAGAATAGGCGAAATCCCTTGAAAATCGTTATTCTTACGAAGGTGGGAAACCATGTGCAAGATCAAATGCATTCGATGCTGGCTCAGGCGGAAACTCAACCATAAGATGGAGAATGACCGATATCAAAGAAATTATGGCAGACTGGTCAGAAGAAACGGTAACATGGAATGACCAGCTGAGGTTGGCTATCTTTCTTCTCAAGGAAGCCCATGAAATTTCTTTACCTGTTGCTCACTGTTCTTTTCGTATTCCTCCTCATCTCCGCCGCTCATGTGGGCATTGGAGTGACCACTGGCCACAAGGTGGCCGGGTTGAATTTCACCTTCGCCGGTGTACCCGCACCGGTGGACAATGATGCGGTGATGAACTCGACAGTTATCCTGGTCGAGGGTGAGATCGCTCCCAATAGCAGTGGTCTTGTAGCGATTGAGGATGGCATGGTGCCTTCTGGTGATGACCAGCCATCCAGGAATCTTTTCTTCGCGGATGGAACGAAGGGCGGGCGGATTCACTTCGATCTGGGGCGTATAATGCCCATCGAACGAATCGGCACCTATTCTTGGCATTCGGGGGCACGTGCCCCACAGGTGTACAAATTGTATGCGGCGCGGGAAACAATTCTCCCTTACTCCGAGGGAGAGGTGGGCTGGGCGGCGAGGTCGCCCAAAGATATGACTGCTTTGAGGTCACCAGATCTTACCTCGTACGGTTGGCAACTCATCGCCACTGTAGATACACGCCCAGTGAAGGGGGATCCCGCCGGGCAGTATGGCGTGGCCATCACCAGTAGTGGAGGTGTGATCGGGAATTTCCGCTATCTGCTCTTCGATTTCGAGGCCACAGAAAAGGATGACCCTTTCGGCAACACCTTCTACAGCGAGATTGATGTGATCGAGGCCAAAGGGCCCACGCCGCATCCCATTACCGCCACACAGTTCGAGCCGGTCTTGATCGCTTTCGAGGCGGAGGGGGGCAAGTTCCATTTCACCATTGAATCTACCGATGCGCCTGATTTGGCGGATTGGTCTGAGAAGCAACTCAAGCCCCTGATCCAACAATGGTATCCCCGTCTGGTGGCGATGTTGCCCAGCGAGGGATATCAAGCGCCAAGGGACATTACCTTCCGCTTTCGTACCGATGCGGGAGAAATCCCAGCCTATGCTGGCGGCTCGATGGTCCATCTCAATGCGCAGTGGTTCCGTTCTGAACTCGACCGTGAAGCCCTGGGAGCGGTGGTTCATGAGATGGTCCATCTGGTGCAGAACTACGGCCTTGCCAATCGTACGAATCCAAACGCAACCCCGGCCCCGGGCTGGCTTTCTGAGGGGATCGCCGATTACATCCGCTGGTTCCTCTATGAACCACAGACCAAAGGAGCTGAAATATCCAAGGACAGGGTCAGCCAAATTAATTATGATTCGAGTTACCGTGTCAGTGGCAATTTCTTGAACTGGGTGACGGACAAATACGAAAAGGACATCGTCCGTCAGCTCAACGCCGCCGCACGCGAGGGACGGTATACCGAACAGATGTGGAAGGATCGGACCGGCAAGACGGTGCGGGAACTGGGGCGGGAGTGGAAGGAGTGGCTGGGGAGATAATTCACGATCAGTAGTCTGGATCTACTGTGATGAACACAATACAAACTCATTCCGTGGAATGAAGAAGGAGATAGAACCGAATGCCTCCATTGCGGCTGTACTGTGACACATCGGTGTTTGGTGGGTGCTTCGATGAGGAGTTTTCTGATGCGAGCAACCGGATTTTTGAACTTGTTCGCGAGGGCAAGTTCCAATTGGCCATATACCAGACAACACTTGATGAGTTGAACAGAGCTCCTGAGCGTGTTCGGCGGGTCCTTTACAACTTGCCTCTGGGCAGTGTCGAATTCATCGAGCAGAGCCGAGAGATCGATTCACTTTGTGATGCTTATCTCCGTGCAGGTGTCGTTGGCCCTTCCTCAAGGAGTGATGCCTCTCACATTGCGGCTGCTTCTGTGGCCCGTGTGGATATGATTGTGAGTTGGAATTTCAAGCACATTGTCCACTTTGAGAAGATTCGGGGCTATCATGGTGTAAACTTACTGATGGGATACCTGGCGATCCCTATTTTCGCTCCACCGGAGGTGATCTGACATGCCAAAAGTCAAGGAATTTGACTGTGTTGAGATGAAGAATCGGATCCAGGCCGAGCTGCTGGAACGGTACAAAAACATGACCCCAGAAGAGATTCGGGAAGACCAGGAGCGTAGAATCCATGCCGATCCCATACTGGGTCCGTTCTACCGGCGGTTGACAGGAAAAAAGCCCCCCACAGATCAACAGGCTGATTAAGGAGGGATGGCAATGAAATTGACCTATGATCCGATACACAACATTGGCGATATCCGTTTCCGTGAGAAGACTTCCAGAGTTGGAACGATTCGTGTGAGTAATGAACTGAGCATCGACCTGGCCCTGAGGGATCGGTCTATGGCATTGAACTCCTGAACACCAGTCAGCAGCTGCAGTCTGAGCCGTTCAGGGAGCTCGATATTCGTACTTCGTGTGGATGAGTAATCCGCGAGTTGGATGGGAGCATTGACCTGCACCTACTCCATATGTCCGGCATGTGGCTGAGTGAGTTTATCCAACGCCTCTTTTTTCAGACCAAAACAAGGATAGATATGAAATATCCGGAAGGGATATCCCTCAAGAGGGGCTTCGACGACATAAGGGTCTCCCACGGATTCATACTCGTTCCTCAATTTGCTTAGTTCATGTTCTCGGCCGGCCTCGTCTTTTTGTTCGATGAAGACATACAAGGCATTCGCCCCCGGTTTGGCATAGGGGGAGGGCCAGAGAATGTATCCGCGCCGGTCACCAAAAGAGGGCACAAAAGCCCGGTCGGGATAACCCGCATAGAAAGCGGCGGTGGCGGCACGATCGAACCGGTCTGATTCGACCAAATCGAATCCGCCAGACTCTTTCTCTTCGATCTTGGTTTTCAGAAATGCTCCGAGTTGGTCGAATCCATACAGGTGTGTGGTCCAATCAGGGATCGAGCGTTCGTTGGCCCAGTGTTTGAAGAACGAGGGGATCCACGAATTCGGCAATGTAAGGCTGATGGGATATGGATATACCAGATAGAGATAAATCAGCAAGGAAATGGTGGCGGTCGAAGTAAAAAACAGTCTCCGGCATCGGACAGTCCATCCTTCCAGTCCCACGGCCATTAAGGGTAACAAACCAATGAAGACTGGCGCGGTCCAGTGAACTTTTATGGATTTGCTGAAACTGACCAGAACAAAGAAGGTGAACAACGGGACCGAAGACCAGAATCCCAAGGCCATACTCCGGTCCTCGTCCTTGATGCAGTGCCTGGATGCCCGCGCGGCGGTCTGGATAAGGTACCCATATCCCCAAGGAGACAGAAGGAGAAATGGGGCAAACAGAACACCAAAGAGATGTACTGGTTTGAATTCACTACTCGTTGTGTGACCATACAATTGAAATTGGTAAGTGATCCACTCATGCTGGGAATTCCACCAGATATTGGGCAGATAGCAAACGATCGCCAGTGCTACGGCGAGATAGGGCCAAGGTGAAGCCAAGTGCCGCCGGTCTTTGCTGAAGAAGATCAGGTGCAGAATGAGTGAGCCCGCTAATGGCACGGCGTGAAATTTGCTCATTAGGGCACCACCCGTCATGAGGCCAGACAGCAGCCACCAGCTTGGTTTGCCGGTCGTCAAAGCGCGTTCGAAACAGGAGAGAGTAGCGCACCAGAAGAACAACAACGGGGTATCAGGCTGATTCTGGATGGCAAAAAACGAATAGATGGGAATCACATTGAACAACAATGTTGTGCGAATTCCAGCACGCGCCGAATGAAACTGGTTGCGGGCATACCCATACAGGAAGAGTGAACAGAAGAAATGTCCTATCACAGCATGTAAACGTGCGGTCAAAGGGGATGGCGGATCCCAGAAATCAAAAAGACGTATGAAGACGCCAAGAACAGGTGGATGATCGAAATAGCCGAAATCGGGATAATGCCTGTACATCCAATAGTAGCATTCGGTTTCAAACAGCGGATGATTCGCTGCCACAATGAGCCGAAATACCGAGGCGGCAACCAGAACGAAAAACCATATCCAGGGACTATCTTGTAGATGAAGCGGCTTTGTGTCTTCCATGAACGGGTGGTTGATCCCTTAGAGTTGAATCTCTGAACGCCTTTTTTCAGAGGCGTACGGAAAAAGCACCCATAAAACGATCGGTATGCTATCCCGGAAGGTTTCCACCGGGATTTTCCCACATGGAACTGTACTGTTCCATGTTCTTGAGTCTGAGGTGCCATAGTCGCTGAACTCTAGGCTGACGTCAAGCACCGTTCAAACCATACCAAGATGATCAGGGTAGTGTTCGCTGCTCAAATGTGCCGTAGAAGGTGGCTGTAGAGTGCCCCAACGGAACTCCTTTCAGGCTGATTGGTTCTCCGAATGGGGTTTGGTCAGTTGACTGTTGTGGTTTTGAGAGCCAACCTACCGGTGGCTGATAAGCCAATCTGATTCTTTGGATGAACCGCAGTTGTTTTAAATCCAAATGCGATTTCCACCATATGTGTGGATGACAAGGAGGATTATAACATGTTTGTGACAACCACCTTTAATATCGAGGGGTACCGGATCAAGGAATACAAGGGAGTGGTGCGGGGGATCATTGTGCGCTCCCCCACCATCGTGCAGGGACTGATGGGCGGTTTGAAGAACCTCGTGGGGGGAAGAATTGGGGCCTACACCGAGATGTGTGAACAAGCGCGTGAGCAGGCCTATGGTCTCCTGTGCGAACATGCCGAGCAAGTGGGCGCGAATGCCATTGTTGGGATGCGGTATGATGCCTCGGAGGTGGTGAGCGCGGGTTCCGCCACGGAGGTATTGTGCTACGGCACCGCAGTGGTGGTGGTTCCGGAAAACCAATAACTCATGCCCTGGAATGATACACAAAGATCCCGTCTTCGCCGTGTCTTTCTGGAGGGATTCTCGGCGTTGGACATCGCTGAACCTCTGGTGTCCTTTGATACCGGAGCCGATGCCCGGTATGTTCAAGCCTATCTGATCGAAAAAGACTTCGATCTGGTAGGAATCCGTCAGAATGGTCTAGTCACGGGGTAAGCCCGGCGTGAGGACTTGACGTCAGGTTTCTGCGGGGACCACCTATGTCCTTTTGTTCCCGAAGTGGATCTGATTCCGGATACCGCCAACCTAACCGAGGTGGTCAAATCGTTGGCGATTAACGAACGGTGCTTTGTCACGATTCTCAACCAGGCCGGTGCTATCATCACTCTGAGTGATCTCGAAAAGCCACCAATGCGGATGTTCCTTTTCGGGATGATTACTCTGGGCGAAATGCTGATGACCGAGATCATCCGGAAACGTTATGGCGATGGCTCCTGGCGGGAGTGGGTCTCTTCCGAACGCCTGGTCATGGCTGAACGGCTTCAGGAGGAACGCAAACGGAGAGGTCAAAATGCGAACTTGATCGATTGTCTGCAATATGGGGATAAAGGCGGAATCCTCATGCATGATGAGGGCATCCGGAAGGCACTTGGTCAGGAATCCCGCAGTCAAGCCCGCCGTGCGGTCAAGGAACTAGAGACACTGCGGAACAACCTGGCGCACACCCAGGAAATTATCCCGGCTGGTTGGCAAAGGATTGTTATTGCCTGCAGCCGTTTCGAAGCCAATCTCCAGCTGATGGCAGAACATTTTGATCTGATCAAACAGACTCCCATCACCCCGCCATGATGCGTTTCCTTGACCACCGCGCCCAGTAACAAGGGACGGCCGGTAACCGCCTCAGCCTCCCGCGACAAGATCGAGGTACCATCCGGGAACTGAAAAACGGCGGGTGAGCCATCGAACTGTATGCCAGGAGGCAGGAAGGGTAAGTGCTTGATAGCAGCGATGAAGGTCTGTCACTTCAGGTGTACTGGTTTCATGAAACCCATAGGACTTGTAACATCCAATGAGATCCTGAGAAGTAAGGTTTATGATCTTGCCCATCCACTTGAATCAGAATATCTGGAGCCAGGGGCATGCTTGGTCCGGCCCTGAATCACTTCTTTGGCCCGGTTATCTGTGAATTGGGAATCTCGATTAGAACAAGATCGTCAAACCAGGCAGTACCCGATGCGATACTGCTATGATGACCCAACCGAGCCCCCACCTCGATTGTGATCCGGTCACCGGAATTGAATATCAAAGTCAAGTAGGTCCAGTCATTCGTCCCCACGAGAGAACGGCTGGTTTCGGAATCACTTCCGATGCAAAAATTAGCCCCCATCGTACCCTCTTCTTGATCAATGACGATCTTTTCGGTTCTGACCCAACCAGTCAATAAGTACTGGGTTGCGGGTTTGACGGCCACCTGTTGCCAGATCATTGCGTCGTCTCCAGTGGGGGACCGAAGGACAGCCGCAGCCTTTCCAGATTTGCTTGCGTCGTTGACAATTGCAAAGACATTGCCGTTATTCCGCCAAGAGCGCAATGACCACTTATTCGTAGCTTCCTCCTCGAAGGAGCTGTCGGCAAGCAAATTGGCTTGTTGGCGTTCGTTGTTCAGATACTCTGGTAAACGCATGGCCGCTTCTTCGTGGATTGTCCCATATCGCCAAGCGTCATCTCCCAAGCCGGCCCGGGTACCGTCTTTTTCTTCGAGCTCGGCATTGATGAAAGCCTTGTACCAGTGCTTCCAACCATTTTCATGTTTGAATCCATAGTTCGGGTCCCCATGAAGCCCACCACGCGGAAGTTTGACACCTTTACCACTATAAAACGCCTCGAGCTGATGTAGCCATTCATGCAAGAAGACTTCGGTCCATTCAGACTCGCGGGTTAGGTTTTGGGGAAGGACGAAGTTGACACACGTGTACCCACATCCCTTGGCTGCATCATTGGGGCCGATGGTCCACCCAAATCCACCTTTCAGACTGTAGTTGGTTGTGTCGTCTGTGTCCTTCCAGTAGACGAAGATGCCGTCATATTTACCCGTCGTCACATGCTCCTCGATATCCTCGGATACACATTCCGGGCCGACCCAGAACCCGTCGCCAATTTTTGATACCTTCCGTAAGGGAGTAGAGGAGACTACCACTTCCGGCTTCCATTCGAGCCGGCCTTTACTGAGCGTTCTGACAAAAGTGGATGTGTATTCTGCGAACGCAACCTTTACAGCCTCAATGTCTGTAGGGGTCATTGTATACTTAACCTCGGGCAGACCCTCCTCCTGTATTAGCCCTTCTGCCTTCACGATCATCAGAACTCGCCACTCGAGTGGCATTGGACCGTTGGAAAAGGCTGCACAATCTAGCTGGAAAAGTACACAACTTATCGCGAGGCCCAATATAGAGTAGGAGCAAATGGAAAGGAATGAACTGTTCATTGCACAACACATTGATGCCACATCCTATCTCGTCTAATGCTCCGGGTTGACCTGCGCAATAACCATTATCAACCTGGTGATTATCTCGAAGATATGGGAGGAGTAATGGATTCCACCAAAACGGTAATCCACTACTCCCCCCGCGTATTGATACAGATCGCTAAACTCAGGCTTTAGATTTCAGTGGGATCTTCTCCAATCAATACTGATCCCAGTTTTGAATTCCCGTGAACTGGTAGTTCTCCAATCCATCGATGACAATGACGTGAGTCGTCACAGCCGTATTTCCTGTTGCATCCGGGAAATCGTTGGACATGACAATCTCGGTTTGGTTGTCGCCGTCCAAGTCACGAATGGTAAGGCCTGTTACAGGAGCATTGTGAGGTTGGTCGTATGCATTCAGCAGATCGACCGTGCTCCAGAATCCCGTGCCGAATGGCTCGGATGCGTCGCTCCGGTAGCATGCGATCAGATTGCCGTCATAGGTTCCGATCACGATTTCGAGCTGGCCATCTCCATTCAAGTCTCCAAACCGGGCAATGCTGGTACTGTCCACTGTTTCTTGAGCCGTTGGCTTGTTAAAGATAATCTCGAAGGGATTCACACCTGAAATGGCGGGTGATGGATTACCCGTGGTCCCGTCCGAGGGCATCGGATTCCCATAGAGAATAGGTGGGACAGCTTCAGGAAATTCCTGATACTCAAAGACGCGCAGGGATGTAGCATTGGCTGCGACCATGACATTCTGCTGATCAGGTGAGTTCACGGGTCCGTCGGAGATCCGGCAACACCGTGGGATGAATTTGCCAAGGTTGTATGCCACCCGGTCGAGCTCAATTGGTTGCCAGATTTCATTGTCCATGCAGAGGCCAGGGGTTTTCAGAGGAACCGTGGGATCTGTCGTACCTTGAGGTTTCGACGCATCAATGTGACCGCGAACACCGGTCTCATTGTTACACCCCGAGTAAGAGCGAACTCCATCAATGAATCCATCACCGTTGAAGTCACCGAGACAACCAGCGGAGTCAGCACAAGCACTTCCGGCGTTATCATAAGACATCATACACCAAGTCCCGCTCCCAATCGCGGCGTTATCTCTTGAAAGAATCGCCTCGTCCCATCCTGTAAACCAGGCGCCAAAGGAGGTTTTTGTTCCAGGTTCATTGAGCGCCTGGCCTACATCGATGTCATTCGCGAATGGACATCCTCTTACTTCCTCCTCGAATGCGTAATTGGCAATGGTGCCCGCACCCAGAGCGGCATTATTTCTCTGAACAAGACGGAAGCCGGGGTTGTTGACATTACCGGAGATGATCAGGTCTTCCAGTCCATCTCCGTTTTGGTCTCCAGGTCCGAGGAGACGGGGCTCAGTGGCATTGCTCAGGCCAGCCAAGGAGACCGCCTCGCGGACGGTCTGACGGGGAGGATTATCAGCGTACTTGAAGGACACCAGCGAGTTAGTGACTCCTCGCTCTGCATAGACGACTTCGGGAAGTCCATCATGATCGATATCCATTGTCACCACATCAGGGAATCCGACTCCCACGGTTCCCGTCTTGGAATCAAGGGTGAGGTATTCCAGCTGAGCCACGATCGGAGTGGGTGTAACCGTGGGCGTCATTGTTGGAGTAGGTGTTGGAATGGCGGCGGTCGACTTCGAGAAGAGTATTTGCTCTAAGCCGTCGATGATGACCGCATTTTCGTGTTTCGATCCCGCCGCGGCATCACCATCTGGGTAGTTGTTACCCATAAGCACTTCCGCTTGGCCGTCATTGTCCAAGTCTCCGGAGGCGATGCCGGTTACTGGCGCATCGCTTGTACCCGAAAAACCAGCAGCGAGTAAATCAACTGAAACCCAGGGGCCTGTTGTAATGGGATGTGTCCCATCAATGACTGGGAGGGTTTGGAACGGATCTGAACGGTAAAATGCAAACAATCTCCCGTCATATGTTCCGGCAAGGATTTCCAACACTCCGTCATTATCCAGGTCTCCGAATTCGGCGCATGTCCAGCGAGTCGCGGCCGCTCCCCCTATAGCGGCAATAATTTCCCCATTGGATGCTGGATTATTGGTTGCCATGGCCGCGCCGTATGTTCCGCCATATTCATAGATACGCAAAGTATTCTCAGCTCCAACGGAAGCATCATTCTCGACTCCGAGGACGATCATGTTGTATCCATTGGGTGTACCGATATCGGCATCCGAGATCTGACATGTTCTGGGGAGATAGGTTCCGATACTGTCTTGTATCCGCAACAGTACAGACCAGTCCGCGGGACAACTCGTCCCGCCGTTGCTAGTCCTGATGCCCACCTCGTTATTACACGAAGCGTATGCGCGAACCGCATCAGCATTACCGTCTCCGTTCCAGTCACCAATTGCGCCAATTGCATTCGCGCAACCGCTTCCGGCATTGTCAAACTGGTCACGGCACCAGACTCCGGAGCCAATGGCAGAAGTGTCTCTGGACCAGAGGGATTCATTCGCCCCAGCATACCAGGCTCCCAAGGATGTTTTCGTGCCGGTCTCGTTGAATCCCTTTCCTCCATCAGCGTCAATGGCATATAGTGTGTTGTCGCCCAATTCAGAAGCGTAGTTCGCAATGGTTCCACTTCCCATTGCGGTGTTGTCACGCTGTACCAACCTGAAGCCTGGAACTAGGGCTCCACCGGTCTGGCCACGGAAAATAACCAGATCTTCTTTCCCATCTCCATTCTGATCGCCAGAGACAAGGAGGGATGGCTCAATTGCATCATTCAGACTCGCGAGAGGGACCTCCTCACGGTTGACCGCGGCAGTACCATTGTATTTACCTGAAACGAGGGCATTATTGAGTCCTCTCTGTGCGTACACCCATTCCGGCAGACTATCCTGGTTAATATCCATGATGGCGACATCCGGGATTCCCACATTTACGCCGGTATCCAAGGTAGTATATTTCAAGGCAAAAGGTGGTGATGTCGGAGTGGGTGTGATTGTAGGAGTGATGGTAGGAGTTGGAGTGGCAACCATGTTACCCGAGAACCCGCTTACGGTTTCCAAGCCGTCGATGATAATTGCGTTCTCGGTTTTACTTGTATCACTCTCAGCATCGGGGAAATTGTTTCCAACGATCACCTCGACCTGCGTATCGTTGTCAAGATCACCAAAGGCAATACCGGTAATGGGGGCGTTGCTGGTTCCAGAAAAGCCATCAAGAAGGTTAACACTTGCCCAGTATCCACTGCCGATCACAGCGGTTGGATCGTTCCGCCAATAAGCGATCACCTCACCATTGTAAGTTCCAGCGATTACTTCCAGAACACCGTCTTTGTTGAGGTCGGCGGTTTCTACGGCGCTGAACCGCTCCAGGGGATTGGCCGACCTGGCGGCGATCAGTTCGGATGGTCCTGGAACACCACCTAATGCCGCGATTGCATAAGAGGCAGCATCCGGTTCGTAGATGCGCAACTCATCTCCCACCGCGACCACCACCATATTGAAACCGTTAGGTGTTCCACAATTATCGTCAGTAATCTGGCAGGTGCGTGGTCTGAAGGCACCCAATCCACTTGCGAGCCGGACCAGACCCGCGTATGTCCCGGGACAGGAGGTACCGCCATTCGAGCTTCTTATACCGATCTCATTGTTACAGGTGGCATATGCTCGCACAGCATCCGCGAATCCGTCTCCATTGAAATCGCCTAGAGCGCCAATCGCATTGGTACATCCACTTCCCGCATTGTCAAATTGATCACGGCACCAAGTCCCGGATCCGATCGCCGCCGTGTCCCTTGACCACAGGGATTCGTTGGCACCGGAGTACCAAGCTCCAAGGGAAGTCTTCGTACCGGTTTCGTTGAATGCTTTTCCTCCGTCCGCATCGATTGCAAACAGAGTGTCGTCACATAATTCCGATACATAGTTGGTGATGGTTCCACTCCCCAGAGCCGTGTTGTCCCGTTGCACCAGCCTGAAGCCAGGAATTAAGGGAGCTGGACCTGTAGGCCCACGGAAGATGACCAAGTCGTCATTACCGTCACCATTCTGGTCTCCCGCCACCAGGAGTGTTGGTTCGATCGCGCCATTCAGGTCCGCCAATGGAACCTGTTCTCTATTCACTGCGGTTGGAGGACTGTCCGTATACTTACCGGAAACCAGCATGGAACTGAAGCCACGTTGAGCATAGACCCATTCGGGATGACTATCATGGTCAATGTCCATGATGATCACATCAGGAATGCCGACAGCCTTTCCGGTGTCGAGGACAAGGAACCGTAATGCCGCACTGGAGGGACTACTCATACCTCCGATCAGTAGAGAACAAAACAGAAAGTACATGCCGATTTTCACCGCAACAACACACCTCTTTTGCATCTCTTTCCTCCTCTCCCTCGTTTTATTCGCAAGATACCCATTGGAACAGGCTGGACAATAATCTCCACGCCTCCTCGTGCGTACGCCTCCGATTCCTGCACATTAAGCACCGGCACGAAATCACGATGATGGATGTCTTCTCCATCACCGAAGCAAATCACTTACTCAAACTGTATGTACACCGGGTAATCTTTAACCAGCATCCCTTTTAGAATTGTGTCATTTCCATCGTGAGAGAAAACAAGGTCCTGCTTTGTTCCATTCATGGGATCAAACGCGGCAGCTTTCTTTAATACCATTCCGGGAAGAGTGATATCGGACTTTGATTGGACTATTCCATCCTCGGTCTTCCCCGGTATCCAGGCCGCAAACATCTTCACACCCTTGCCATCGACGAACTTGTCGCAATCGAACTTTTTGTCTCCGGAAAGGCGCACCTCAAAAGACGTCCCCTTGAATCCATCGAGAATGGTGCTCACGTTCCGGAGAACGTAGTATACCGGCTGGGGTTGCGCTGGTGTGATTGGATCCACCTGAAAACTGGTATTGCGAACAAGGTTGCAGTCCCAATTGATTCTTCCTGTCTGGAAGGTCTCGTTATAGAGTGAAATAACATCCATCGAGGAATGCATGGTCATCGCTTGGGCGCAGTACTTGGCTTTCTTCATCTCAGTGCACCAGTCGGGAGCCCCTGGGTAGGGAGCCGCCCATGTCCATTCGGAGGCGATATAGGTACCCTTGAAGCCGAGCTCCTCACAATCCTTTTTGAACTGAGCCACATCCTCACGATAGCTGCGGAGAGATGGAGAATCAGGATCCATCTGATAGAAGGGATGCCACCCTACAGCATTTAAGGCCGGGCCAATCTTTTCCGGAGCAACGAAATTATTTCCACTGGTTTTCCATTTCTCTGCTGAGGCCGCCGCGTCATCAAAGGCATCCTCAAACAAGATCTTCCCATTCAAGTCAGAGGCACGGAAGTTGTCAAAATCCTGACGGGGAGACACGTTCTGGAACAATCCTACTCTTCCTTCATCCGGTACGGATTGGCACTGATGGCTTGTTGTGAACACCTTGTCGCCCGCTGTCACGGTCAGAGTCGCTACTTTGTCTTGTAGTTTCGCCTCAAGATGGACGGTGCCCTGAAGAGTTTCTGCCTGAATCCGGTCAAGCATTCCACCCCAGTTTCCATTGACCACCTCATGGAAATACACTCCGCCGTTGATGGGTGAGTAATGCGCCAGGAGAAAATTGTTATGATCCTTGTACCGCAAGATCAATCCCGCCTCCGCATTGTTGCCCGCGTCCACTGACAGAAGGAGATCCTTGCCAACGATATCTTTGACTGTGGCGATAGCATTACCACCGGAGAGACGCATCTTGCCATCCTTGACTCCGGAAGCGGCTTGGGCTCCCAGGCAACGTAGAATGGACTCACGGTCAAATCCTCCTGTGGATCCCAGCATGATGCGAGCCTCTGGATCAGCGTTCTTGATTGTCTTAATGGCGCTGGAGAGGATCTTGAAATAGTTCTCAATTCCAATCCCTTGCCATTCATTGCAAATCTCGAAATATGCCACACGGCCCTTGAAATGACGTACCATGTAATCGACATAGCGGAGGTATCCCTCCATCATCGCATCGCTTTCGTGCGGCCAGCCTTGATGATCATAGTAAGTTTCCATGATCTCCTTGACACGCGACACCTTCCAATCCGTCTTGCGCGGTGGTGTTTTATAGAGCCAATTCCCTTTATCGAGGCAGAGAATCATGTTCACGCCATTATTGTGCGCCTCGGTGATAACCTCGTCGGAACGGCGGTCGATCTCCAGTTTTCCTTTCTCGCGTTCGACATACGACCAGAGATATGTTCCCATGTCGTATCCGACACGTGACCATTTAAAGCCGAGGTCGTACTGGATCGGCCAGAGCATATCTTGGGTAAAACGGTCCATTCCATAACCAAAATGAGTTGAGGAGACCTGGACACCGGCACCGCGTGAGACAAGGGCCAGGTTATGTCCTTCCGTGTCCAATACCTCCAATTCCCCGATCGAGAAGGAGGGGCCCCAGAAACCAACCAGTCCCTCGATAACCTGTCCAATAACCCAGACCATCTTGGCCCGCCGGGGTCCAAAAGAGACCGGATTTGGCCCCGCATCCGTCCCGGTGAATGAGGAATTTTCGTAGACAGTGTCCCATTGCTTTCCATCGGTACTGATTTTAATGATCAGGTGCTTCGGCAGTGATTTCCCAAGTCTCAGAGTCGCATTCGCGGATGGTCCGACCTTGCAACAGACAAGGTTGACACTGGAGATTGTGGCCTCTTGTGGGAGATCGATACGGATCCATTCTGGTTGGACACCAGGCGCCAGCATTCCCCGGCTCGACCAGGCTGTCTCTGGATCGCCATCGATGAGATGGATTGGTAGCAAGGGCTGATCATCATTCCACATCGTCTTGGGTTCCCTCGCGGGTGTGGAGCCACAGTAATTCGAGGTAATCTCCCAGGACTTTTTCGGCTTGAACTTTTCGATTGGCTGTGTATTGCCTTCCTGCATCACGGCGCCGGGCAACAAGTCAGGCCCCATCCCGTAAACATAGGTGTAGCCGAACGCATAAACGGGAACCTGGCTGGAACCTACATAGGCTTCAATGGTGGCATAATTCTCAATATCAGGTTGAGTCATCGCATTCTCCGGAACAAGCACACTCCCCCCTATTAGGAGAAGAATCAGAATCCAGGCACTCACTCCTAGTCCTTCACTAAGGCCTTGACCCCCTATTTCACCCTTTCTTGCCATTACCTGTACCTCCTCACAAGATAAGTCACTTTCCTCTACCGGATACCTGATAGGCCCCAGACGACATGAGATCTTCTGGAAACACCCACCTTTCCCACCTTGGAAATAGGGACTGGTCTTTCAAGATCAATCTCTTTTGATATCTGGACAGAACCCATACTTGCAAACTAAAGAAAACATGTTATACCATTCTGTCTCTGACTGTCAACTGGGAAAATAAAAAGGGTAGAAATGCTCCAATATATCCTGTTTAATGTCTTGTTCTCCCGTTGCCGGCCATTTGTTGGAATGCGGAACCTCTGATAATGAGCACAAGTGTGCTCATTATTTAGGAGACATTTACAAGAGGTGCCGTACGGAGCTTGATGTCCTGAGATCTCACTCATGGTCTGGCGGACCATGAGCCATGACTTTGATTCACACTTCGATTTGCAAAAGGAAAGGGTGAGATGGGTATGACAAAAGAGTGTTTCGCTGGTACGAAGAGGAATTGGATCTGGATAGGACTGGGATGGCTTGTACTTGCTCTGGGGTATGTGGGAATACCCAACTTCTCGAGTTTCGCTTCATCAGAAATGGTTTCCCCGAGTGGGACTTGGTATGAGGCGGAGGTTCCGGATACTCTCGACTTGGCTCAGAGGGCAGCCATTGCATTGAATGGACTGGTGGGAACTCTTGATCCCGTAGCGGATTACGAGATCTTTTTCCGGATCAACTTCGCGGCAAATCCACCCTTTATGCTCCACGACACCACTGGTCTGCCGACCAACAATCCAAAGTATGCCGAGTCCTTTCCGATGATGCGCGTGATGAGCGGATCGGACCAGTTCTTGGATACCGAGCAAGGTTTAATGAAGATGATCTCTTCTTTGATCGCTGAAGATGGTCTTTTTTATTCACCTTGTACAGACAAGCGCCCCTGGCATGAAGGCGTTGGGCATAAATACGCCGATGGTCCGTCAGGCGAAGACTTCGCCAATGTCTATGGCAACTCACGTGCTCTGCTAGCGATGATAGCGTGGATGCAATACGACCCGGAGGGACCCTGGCGGCAATATGCCGGTGGAATCGCTAGAGGACTCTCCAGGATTGCTATACGAAAGGAAGACTATGCCTATTATCCGGACAGCCGGATTGGTGAGGCATTCAGCTACCCGAAGTCGGGTTGGAGGAATACCGGCGAACCTCAAGTGGAGGGAATGGGGGCTGAAGGATCCATGTTCATGTACCATTGCGGCCCCATCCGGGCATTAGCTCGTTGGTATAGGCTAACAGGAGACCAGGATGCCCTCAGCACTGCTCAGCGCTTAGTGAAATTCGTGACGAAGAAGCGCTTCTGGGGGATTGAGGGCGCCCCCAAAGACATTTTGACAGCTGACCGTGGTTACTTTACTGGTCACATGCATGGGCACACCGCCATGCTTTTCGCCCTTCTTGAATATGCTCAGGCAGCTAATGATGCCACTCTCAAGGAATTTGTCCGGGATGGTTACGATTTCGCTCGTCACCATGGAGTTCCCCAGCTGGGGGCCTGGGTGAACAACCAGCCCGATGTGGAGGTCTGCACAATCTCCGACATGGTGGCTCTCGCTATCAAACTCACAGAAGCGGGGATGGGTGATTTCTACGATGACGTGGACTGCGCTGTCTGGAACCAGCTAGTGGAATCACAGATCCTTAGAAAAGACTTCCTGGAGCGGATTGCTGAGGCTTCCTCACCTCATGAACCTGTATCCAAACAGGAAACCAGTGACCGGGTCATTGAACGTTCGATTGGGACGATGTCACCTTTTCCAATAGTTGGATACGACAGTCCCTATGGCATCGGATGTTGTACTGGGAATGGAACCCAGGGGCTTTTCTATGCCTGGAGCAAGATCATTGAATTCAGTGAGGGTATGGCTCAGATCAACCTGCTCCTGAACCGGGCCTCTCCTTGGATGGATATAGACAGCTACTTGCCATATCAAGGGAAAATTGTCCTTCACAATAAACTAGCCCACCACTTGAACATACGAATGCCGGATTGGGTGGACCACAACCAAGTCGAAGCCAAGATCAATGGTCTGACATATGATCTATCGTGGCTTAATGCCTATGCCTGCATTTCCGGTCTCAAACCTGATGACCGGATCATCATCGAATTCCCTTTGTCCGAACGGACAATCGACTTTGGCTCTGGAGATCCGGATCATCCAGATCATCCTGTCCGTGCACGATTCATTGGCAATACCGCCATTGAGATCCTCACTCACACCACCCCGAAAAGATTCCCTCTCTACCAACGGCTAGAGTGGAGGCAAAGAGAAGCACCAATGGTTAAGGTGAAGCGCTTCGTGTCAGACAAATTGATGAGCTGGTAGACCGATCAATCTCTTTTCACATGGGCTACATACCTTGTATTGTGATGATAACAGGTTTGTTCATGTGCTCTGATTTTCTGACATGCCAAGAAGGTCATAGAACAGAGAATGATGGTAGAGAAATGTTCATAAGCCTATATTTTACAAGTTGATATTGTCTTTTTCTTTGCTTGGGTGATCACAGTGTATACCCTCTGTAGAGAAATATATTGACAAAAGAATTCCCATGGTATATTGTGTTATCATTACCATGTAAGATCACTTGATCGGATGTTGCGTTCTACTTCGAGAGTGAGGGTCTATTCCCGCAAACGAACGAGAGGTGCACGATTGTGAGGGATTTTCGAATCAGATTTAAAAGGAGTTCTGGATTCACACTGATTGAGCTGTTGATCGTGATCGCCATCATCTTGATCTTGATTTCGATCGCACTCCCCAATTTTCTAAGTGCGCAAACCCGTGCGAGGGTCACGAAGGTGATGGGTGATGAGCGTAGTGTTGGACTTGCGCTTGAGAGCTACCGGTCCGACTTCAAGAAATTCCCAGTTCCAAAATGGGCTGCTGGCTGGGATTTCTTAAATGGGCCTCTGATTCTCCTAATGGGCGGAATTGGCGTTCCACCATCCCAGGCTGGCAAGACTCCCTATATTGGAACTTTATTGACCACACCCACCAAGTACATTGGCTCCATCCCGATAGATCCGTTCAACACCAATATGATCCCAGGGCCCATTAACCCTGTCGTTATATACAACGACAAAAGAGTTCCAATGGGGCAGCTGATGAGCTATTGGTTGCCCACCAAAAATGGCGAAGTCAGCAAAAAGATCTGGGTGGACGCGATTAACACGGCCTACCAGATCCTGACTCCCACATTTAGTGTGCTCCTGGAAAGTGCGGGACCCGATCTAGAGTGGTGGGCGCATATGGGTAATGCCAATGAGGGAACGGGATATCAGACGTTCATTTATAGTCCGACGAATGGTATTTCCAGTGAGGGGCAGATAGTCTGGATCGACGGCAGAGGCGTTCCTCGTTGATTCGAGTGGTGTAACCGCTTTATTTCGCTCTATCTCTCATTCAGCCAGCCGGCCAATGGCTGGTGAAGAAGAGTTATTATGAATATCTGTCACGGCCTAGCGCGAAATGATTCTCTTTCCGCCGTTATCATCCATGGTTAATAACGCATGAAGATTGTTCTGGCGGTATAACACGGATACCAGCATTCAGGAACACTAACTATCAATCTCTGAAATGGAGATGCTTGCGGTGAAGATACACCGAAGGAGCCGCTCAATAGCTCTTCTTTCCAGATCCACTCAAGGACCATGGAGGAAAGGTACGCAAGGTCATTTAGCGTGGCGACGAACAGGGAGATTTCTTTCAATCCTATCTCTGATCATATACATCCTTGTCTTTGTTCCCGATGATAATGCGTTGTGGTGTCAAGAGGAAAACTCTCCCGCATATATTTCATGGAATAATTCGATCAAAGAAAAGGAAGCCTTGATTCTTGAAAGGTTTATCTCTCCCCCACAAGGTGACCATTTTTCCCGGATTGTTCCTGATACATTGGATCTTGCGGACCGTGCGAATCAGGCCATCAACTGTCTGACAGGCGCTCTTGATCCAGAGCGTGGGTATGAGATCTATTTCTATGTGAACTTTTCAGCGAATCCTCCCATTATGACTCATGATATGACAGGATTTCCAACGAACAATCCCAAATTCGCTGAATCTCTTCCAATGATGCGCTTGATGTCTGGAAGTCTCCAAAATGTGGAGGTCGACCGTCGTATGATGGCGCGAATGTTGGCGCTGATTGCCGATGATGGGCTGTTTTATGTGAATGCGATTGGCCGTCCATGGAATGGTACCTCCGATGATTTCGCCAATGTCTATGGTAACTCCCGTCTCATGCTGGCGATGATGGCCTGGTATCAGTATGACAAGAATCCGATGTGGTTGGAGTATCTTCAGAAAATGTCGTTTGGTTTGCGAAAGAATGCCGTTATTGAGGGTGATAAGGCGTACTTTCTCAATCCTGGAATTGGAGAAGTGTTCAGCCGTCCTCGATCTGGTTATCCCCCCAACTTGCCACGTCCATCATTGGAATCCAATGGCAATTGCGTTGCCATGTATTTCTGCGGAGTTATCCGGGCTCTATCTAAATGGTCTCAGCTCTCAGGGGATCAAGAGTCTTTGGATTTTACGCGGAAACTTGTCAACTTTGTAAGGGAAAAACAATTCTGGGTTCCAGTACCCATCACCCCTGGTATTAACGGAGCGGATCGAGCTCACTTTTCCATCCATATCCATGCTTACGCGGCTCTGCTGCGCGGTCTTCTTGAATATGCGATGGTGACCAACGATACCGGACTCAAGGAATTTGTCCGGAGTGGTTATGAATATGCCCGTAATTTCGGAATTGCTGGTGTTGGCTGGTCACCTGAATGCCCTCTCCCCAAACAGATGTGCGAGGCTTGTTGTATCGCTGATTTGGCCGCATTGGCGGTGAAGCTGTCTGACTCCGGTGTGGGTGATTATTGGGAGGATGTTGACCGTTATGTCCGCAATCAGTTAGTGGAGCAACAAATTACACATCAAGAATTCCTCCTGAAATTTCCTGGCGCCAACACTCCGGATCAGGTGACACCATCAAGTATTTCAGGCCGTGGTGTCATCGACAGGAACCTTGGTGGCTTTATGGGACGGGCTACAGTAACTGGTTATGATTCCAATATGATTATGCACTGTTGCACCGGAAATGCCACACAGGCTTTGTTCCATGCCTGGGAATCGATTGTACGGGATTGTGGTAATAATGTAACTCAAATTAACCTGCTCTTGAATCGCGTTTCCCCTTGGCTTGATATTGAAAGCTACCTTCCGTATGAGGGGAAAGTGGTGATAAAGAACCGAACCTCAAGAGAGATACGAGTACGGATTCCTCTCTGGGTTTCGCATGAAACAGTAACCTACCGCGTAGGCGCTGGAGAGTCCTGTAAACCGAGCTGGATGAACAATTACATGATTTTACGGAACCTTGTGGCTGGAGATGAAGTGACGATTGAGTTTCCCATCCATGAACGAATGGAATCAGCCACTTTGGATGACCAATTATACACTCTCCATTTCCGTGGGAATACAGTGATCACAATCGATACGAATCAATCTGTCAGGATAGAGAAGGGAAGTCTGTCCTCGCTTGGGAAGCAGATCCTGTCAGTCGATAATCTCGCCTGCAGGGATGTCCTGGTAAGTGTGGATGCGGAGAGCTCCGCTGAAGCTGGAATCATCATGCGTTTCAAAGACCCAAACAATTTCCTTCTCGCGCATTACAACTCAGCTCTTCAACAGATTTACTTTCATGAAGTGGTTAATGGAGAATATACGGGTGGATTCTCGACACTCACTACCGGTAATCTTGGACCAACAATCAATTTGAAAGCTCAAGTAAAGGGTCTCGAAGCCGAGTTCTCGGTAGGAGATGGTAAACAAGAATATACGATTCAGCACACACTCAAGTCTCCTTCCGTGGGCGAAGGTGCCGGTCTCTTCACCAATAATCTCTCCATGCAGCATTACGATCATTTCATGGTGCTTGATTATCAGGACAAGATTCTCTTTCAAGATTCATTTGATGGACCGGATGGTTCGTTTCCTGAAGGTTGGAGTAATATACCGGGAGAGAGTCCCCTCTATCCTCTTTATGACCGTGCAAACATGAATACGGACAAGGCACCCGTGGTGGAGAAGAATTTATACCTTGTGAATCGCCATATAGATGGTTGATAAGTGATATCCCCTATAATTCTGTCAAGAGGGAATAAGGCCGTTGTGCTGTGTGCTTGGCATACATAAAATAGTTGATCGGAATGGAAAGAAAATGACTCTTACTCAACAGAAACGGCAACCAAACAGACAGTATCCAGGATACCATGTGCTAATCTATGTGGTAGCGTGTCTATTATGTGTAACTGGAAATATTTCCAGCTGGAGTGACGAGATGCAAGATACTCAATTGACTGAGTGGAAAGCGAATATTGCCAAGAAGGAGCTGGAGATTAGTAAACGCTTCGTGCCGCCGCCACAGGGAGAAACTAACCGGGTCACAGTACCAGATACGCTGGATCTAGCAAAGCGTGCTGAGTTAGCCATTAACTGTCTTACGGGTGCATTGGATCCTGACTATGGATATGAACTGTTCTTTATAACTCAGTTTGCTGCAAATCCGCCCATCATGTTCCATGAAGCAAGCGGACTACCAACGAATAATCCCAAATTCGCTGAATCTCTTCCAATGATGCGTCTCATGAGTGGCAGTACTCAAAATCTTGATATTGAAAAGGGGATGATGGAAAGAATCCTGGCGATGATCCATACAGATGGCCTGTATTATGCACCGCTCATCGGACGTCCATGGCACCAAACCTGGTCCAAAGCGGATGATGATTTCGCCAATGTTTATGGAAATGGACGCCTGCTCCTGGCACTCTTGGCTTGGTATCAATACGATGAAAATCCAATGTGGATGGAATATGCGAAACAGGTGGTTAAAGGACTCACCAGTATCGCTCATGTGGATGGTGAGTATGCATACTTTCCAGACCCACACATTGGAGAATCATTCAGTTATCCTAAGTCTGGTTACCCACCCAACCTTCCCGAACCTTCTGATTATGCATTCGGTATACACATGTACCATTCAGGAGTCATACGTGGATTAGCCAAGTATGCCATAATGACAGGTGATGTGGATGCACTCAATCTGGCGGGGAAGATGGCCAAGTGGCTAAGTCAGCCAAAAATGTGGGGTGTAAGTACGGAATCGTCCGCGATTGCCAGTGCTGAGAAGGGACATTTTGTCGGTCATTTCCATGCCCATGTAGCGTCATTAAGAGGAATCTTGGCGTATGCGATTGTTGCTAACGACAACAATCTTAAAGAATTTGCGCGGAATGGATATGAATATGCACGGAATTATGGAATATCCCTGATCGGGTGGTTTCCCGAGAACTGTTCTACAGGCCAACACTGTGAATCCTGTTGTATAGCCGATATGATAGGCTTGGCAGCCAAATTATCGGAGGCGGGAGTGGGTGATTACTGGGATGATGTGGACCGTTATACACGGAATCAATTGGTTGAGCAGCAATTTATCTATCACGATTTGCTAAAAACACTAGCAGAGCATTCGCCCCCCAGTCATGCCGAACCTCCAGCGTCAACATCCGATCGAGTATTGGAGCGTAATATTGGAGGTTTCGCTGGGCATGGAGACATAGACAAGCTTCCCAACTCATGGATTATGCATTGCTGCACCGGCAACGCAACACAGGCTTTGTTTTATGCGTGGGAGAACATAGTTAAAGACAATGGGAATGGAACAGTTCAGGTGAACTTGTTGCTTAATCGGACCTCCCCTTGGGTGGATGTGGATTCCTGGCTGCCTTACGAAGGTAAAGTAATTGTGCATAACAAGACCGCCAAGAGTTTGCTTGTAAGGATCCCCTCTTGGGTCCGGCGTGAGGAAGTTAAGGTTAAGGTGAATTCGAAAGAAGGAGAACTTGTCTGGGCGGACAATTATCTCCTTGTTGGAGTCTTTCTCAATACCAAGGATACCATAAAAATTACTTTCCCTGTCGCCGAATGGACGACCTCCGCAACTCTCGAGGGAAACCGGTATACTCTCGACATGCGTGGTAACACATTGGTGGGGTACACTTCCACTCCAGTGATGAGTTTGGCTATCGCCGATGGGAAGCTTGCTGTCCCAGACAGCACGAGACCAGTTGTAAATGATGTTTCTGTTCAGGATGTCAAAGTCTCGGTTGATGCGAAAAGCAATGCCGAGGCTGGAATCATGCTGCGTGTCCGTGACATCAACAACTTTATCCTTGCCATCTATGCCAATAAGTCAATCTATTTTCACGAGGTGATCAATGGGAACTATGGTGGACAGCTGGCTGGTATTCCCGCCGCGGATCTTGGGGAGAACATTTCACTAACAGCCCAAGCAAATGGTCAGGAAGTAACTCTTACAGTTTCAGATGGAGTGAAGACATTGTCCGCCAAACACACATTGAAAATATTTTATGAGTCTGGTCGCGTGGGTCTATTCCACAACAACACACCCTGCCAATTCTTTGACAATCTTCGTATTTCCGACATAGGAGGACAGGTCTTATTAGAGGACGATTTTAATTCCTCCGGTAAAAGCCAAGAAAAATGGAGTCAGCTGAGTGGACAAACAAAAGGGACATCCTTCGACTACCCCATCTATCAACGAGATGAAATGAAGAATCGAGAAGCGAAGATGGTCGAGATAAACCGGTTCATGCTCGATCGTCACATCGAGGACTAGAGTCTGACATGTGTTCTAGTAAATTCTTTCGTTGTTTAGTGCCAATGATGTTAGCCCATACGGAATGATGACTCAACCGTATGGGCTTGTATTGGAGGATTGAAAAGATAATGAGTGCGGTTTTGTCTTGATTCCTCATGCACAGAATCAGAGACTATGAAAGTCTCATGCCAATATATTCCTAATGCAGGAGTACAACAATAATTATCGGAGGCGAACACAATGACCACAAATATGGCGTTCAGCCTTATGACTGTATTCCTCGTTACTATACACAGTCTCTGTGCCGCCAGTGAGGTTAAGGAAGCAACCGATACGGTTGCATGTAAATTGTCCCAAAACCAGACAATATCCCCGAAACCACTCAATATTCCCCAGGAGGTAGGGGAATACTACGAGGTAATGGTTCCAGATACGCTGGATTTGGCCGAAAACGCCCGACTTGGAATCAATCATTTTACTGAAAGCATCCGGAAGGAACTCAATTATGAGATGATTATGGGTGTGAACTTCCAGTCAGACTCAATCAATGTTTCCATGCACATGAGCGGGCTGGCCTGCTGCCAAGCTAAATGTATGGAAGCCATGGCCATGGAGAGGATAATGAGTGGTAGTAAGCAGAATATGGATCGTGAAGCCAATATGTTGGAAATGATGGCTTCCAATGTTGGAGAAGAAGGAATCTGGTGGGTACCAAAAATCACGAATGAACCTTGGATGGGTCCCGAGGAATTCATGCCCTATGCCAACACACATGGTGAGGGCCGGATGCTCCGTGCCATGATGTCCTGGTACCAATACACGGGCGATGAAAGATGGAAAACGATAATTGACCGGATGGTGGACGGTCTCGACAAAGTATTTGTGGTCCATAAAGACGATTATGCTTATGTCCCAACGGCGGGTTGGATGCCGGAGGAATATTTTAGGTCATGTTATGTGAAAGGACCTGGATGGAAAGACACAACCGAACCAGAGAACGAGAAAGCAGGAGAGGAAGGTTCATTGTTTAATCATCAGGCAAATATCGCCGGGCCATTGGCTACTTGGTATGCCTTGACTGGTAATGAACAGGCCTTACGTCTATCCGGAGAGCTAGTGCGCTTCCTGATAAAACCCAAGTTCTGGGCAGATTTCCAAGGAGGTTGTTATCCTGGAGTAATTGGGGCCGAGCACGCGGAATGGCAAGGACATTTCCATGGCTATGCCAATGCATTACGTTCGATTCTGGATTATGCGATTGTCACAAATGATGAGAGGTTGAAGTCCTTCGTTCGTGATGGTTACGAATGGTGCCGGGTGGCGCAGGGTGCGATCCCAAGTATTGGGAAAGTGGGTGATACTCAAGGATGCGGTGTGGGACGGTTCATAGGGTTGGCTGTAAAAATGAGTCTATGTGGCATAGGAGACTATTGGGAGGATGTGGATCAGAGCATCCGCAACCACGCTGCTGCATATCAAATCACTGCTAAAGATGTCTTAAAGAAGATCGGTAAAGCAGATATATCCATGGATGAATATGCTATGCCGGATGATGTTATACGGATAGTGGGAGAACAAAATCTGCCAGCTACAGGAGGTCTGCCGGGAATAAAAGCGGCCGATGTGATAAGGGCTGCGATTGGAGAGATTCCTGGTAACCCTGACAAAAATGCCTCGTGGCAGTGTTGCAGCGGGCACGGCAATATGGCTTTCTTCTACGCATGGGATGGAGCCCTGCGCTACAATGAAGGGACTGTCCAAGTGAATCTTCTCATCAACCGCGCATCACCATGGATGGATGTTGACAGTTACTTGCCGTATGAGGGTAAAGTTGTGCTCAGAAACAAGTTGTCCCAGGAAGCATTTGTGCGCATCCCAATATGGGTCGACAGAGAATCAGTCAAGTGCCTGGTTGGTGATAAAGATGCTGATTGCCGCTGGTTTGGAAATTATCTCCATTTTCAGAACCTTAATCCAGGTGACACACTTAACATCAACTTCCAAATGCGCGAGAGGACCGAGAATTGGACTATTGGAGATATTGCTCACACCATTCAATTCCGGGGAAACACTCTTATATCAATCTCCCCGTCAGCGTTCTCGGGATTATATTCCGATCGCGCAGAAAAGTACGCCGGAAAAATTTCGCCTATGAGAAAATTGATGCGTTACACAACTTCCCAGTCACTAAGGTGGTAACGGTAGGAAGATTATAGAATATGCATAAGTGCTTGATGCCAAATAGTGGAACGAAGAATTATTATTATAAGGTATCGTAATAAGGTCTCAGATGCTCTATGGAGATATCGCATATTGATTCGAACATATAGGCCGATGTTGATTTCAATATTGAAGTCATTCGTGGAACTCGCTTCAATAAAATGCAACGGATCATTGGTAAATATTTAATCATACCATTTAGTATGAAAGTGTATTAATCAAGATTTGGCATAATCAGAATCATATGCAGGAAATACTTTGATCTTAAAACACAAATATTGCTAGAAAAAAAAGAGATCCTAATGGTAAAAAGAAGGTTGCCCGTTGCCATATTGAGGGTTCGCTCTACATGAACTTGCTATAGATTCATGAAATGAGTCCAGAATTGCACAGATAAAAGGAAAGGATGCTGAGCGTGGAGACTGGATGTCAAGAGAGATTATTGGATTCGAATTTCAATAATTGAAATGACATTTAAGGTACACATCTCAGATGTAGCATTGTTGATGTAAATCCATGTGAAATAGACGTAATTCATATGTGTATCAATATTATTATGCTATACAAATGGATGAGTTGTGAATATTTCATGATAGAATGTGGACAAAAATAATAATCAGTAATAATCCCAAGAATTCATAGATGAGGGCGGTTCTGTAGGTGTCATTGTAACGGTTGATGTGGTGGAGGGAGTAGATGTTGGGGTTGCTGATGGAGTGATTTCCATGAAATCCAATCCTCCAGAAAAGGGAATTGTCTCAAGTCCATCGATCAGAACTACACTCTCAGTAAGAGAAGCATTGCCTGTCGCGTCAGGAAAATCATTACTAACAAGGATCTCCACGCGATCATCGTCATCGAGATCGGCGATACTCAAACCCGATACAGGAGCTGCACTCGCATTTTCATATGAAGCCAATAAATCAATTGAGTTCCAGATCCCACTCCCAAGAGCTGTGTCTCGATTGAAGCGGTAATATGCATAAAGCTGTCCGTCGTATCTTCCTAAAAGCACTTCCTGTATTCCGTCGCCGTCCAAATCAACGATTCGTACAACGGATGGATTATTCACGTTCAATGTTCCATGGGAATTGATGAAAATAGCTTCACTAGCGTTAGGATTTCCATCTTCGCTATAAAAAGAAGATCCGTAAAGGCCTGCATCAAAAGAAGACATCCATAATGTAGATTCATTGGCGAAGGTGAGGATATTCTGGTGTGAGGGAATCCCCACATCACCCTGGGAGAACCGGCAGGTTCTTGGAATGAACTGCCCCAATGAGTAGGCGATTCGATCCAAACCGGGGAGAGTATGCAGACCTGCCGAACAAGATAAAGGTGCGTTACTGAATCGTACACCGACTTCATTGTTACAGGTTTCATACGCACGGACTGCATCTGTGTAGCCATCTCCATTGAAATCTCCAAGTGCTCCAACAGCTCTTGTACAACCAGAGCCTGCATTGTCGAATTCAAGACGGCACCAAGCAGAAGATCCGGTACCAATTGGATCAGTCGATGACCGCCACCAGAAGGATTCATTTTCTCCTTCGTACCAAACGCCCAATGAGGTCTTTGTACCTCCTTCACTGAAAGCTTTTCCACAATCAGCGTCATATGCTGTCAGAGATCCAGCTATTTCGAAAACATAGTTGGAAATGGTACCTTCACCTAAGGGGGAAGTGTCTCTTTGGATGAGTCGCATACCAGTTGTTGAACCACCATAACGTGCAAAGATCATCAAGTCATTTTTACCATCACCATTTTGATCACCCTCTAGCAGGAAACCAGGCTCAGTGGCGCCTCCTAAGCTGGCAAGAGGAATGGATTCTTGGTCATAGGATGAGGGAGGATGATCCGCATACTTTCCTGTGACTAGATTTCCCTGGACACCCCTTTCGACATAGGCCCATTCGATTAAGCCATCATGATCGATGTCGGAAATCACTGCATCGGGGAACCCTTTAGCAGTTCCAGAAGCCAAAGTGATATAGCGGGGAAATATAGGTGGTTGAGTTGGAGTTGGAGCGGGAGTAAATGTGATGGTTGGAGTGGGTCTTGGAACTTGAAGATAATCGAGAAGATAATTGCGCCGGGCTGTCACATAAGACTTCTCGGCTGACATTACTGTGCCGGTTTCAAGAGCGACTTCATCGAGGAGAGGATACATAATATCCTCTGTCCAGCAGGTATTAAGTAAATCCTCCAAAATAGAATAATACTGTACGGTAAGGGTTGAGTCTCCCTTGACAATAGTCATTAATCTATTGGCTGATGTCCCGTAGGTCCGGGGCTCTCCTTCCGCTCCCATGAGTGGCGGCCAGGATACGACTGAACTTTCTGGGCAATGGCCCCAGGCATAATCAAAGTCATAGGCCAGGGGCCTCCAACGGGGATCTTCCGGAGTGTAAAAAATATAATAATTCTGGCAGGTAAAATCACATGCGCTAAGCAGGGCTTGCATAGCCCAACGGCGGAACCAGCTTTCCAAGTCAACATGAGTCTGAACATAGTTTAATAATGGATCACCTGTTAGCGTATTTAGATTAAAGATGAAGTCAATCAAATCGTTTGGTGGATCGAGTTCGTGAAGCCTCGGTGTATAAATGTCCGTGTATGTGTACCCTATTTGTGTAATAATATCAAGATTTGCATCTGGTTTTCCCTGACTAATGCAATCACAACTATTTGCCTTGTAGATTGAGGCTCCATCTGTCGTCAAATCATGCTTGTCCAACCAGGATCCATTTGGAGACTCGAAGGCTACTGAAAGTGCGCTGTCTCGAACCCCATTCTCGATGAACCGAATCAAAAATGCGTGAAGATTTTCATATCCACACAGTTGGAATGCCCGGAAGGCGGCCAGTTGAATTCCGGCTGCATGCCGGATCGTGTCTAGTGTACTTAGATCCTTGAAATGCTCTCCCGGATTGAAACTGAATTTCCAGTTGTTTGATGCATACAGACTTCCACGGCCACGGTAACGGGCTCCAATATGGTCATAGACAATCCAGTCATTTACAAAGGTGGCGTCGACATCAATCTTGTCGTCGCGGTTGTTGTTAAGGAAATCCAATCCAGCTTGAGAGACAAAGACAAAATAGGCTTCTTCTGGACCTCCCTCGTACTCTCCGTTGTAGGAAAAGTAAGCAAGGTGAGGGGATGGATCCGAATCGTATGGATATATGGTGGTCTGAGAAAGGGAATCCGTGGCTTGAATCCGGTAGCGTACCACCGTTTGTGAGGAACGTGGTGGTAATGTCGCTCCGAATACATTATCACCAATTCCGCCATCCCCATGGTTTCCATCATCATACATTGGGATAGTACCCGTGGAGCCATCTAAAAGTGACCAAATGACGCAGACAGTTAATGGTTCAGCGATTCCAGTAACTGTCGCTGTTACAATAACGGAATCAGAGGAGTGTGGTTTTCGAGGTGTGTGCATCGGATCTTCCACAAGTGGCGGTAAATGCACGGAGTAGACCGGATTCTGTACTCCCGGTGAACCACCTCCAACCTGGGTTAAAGGGGTAGGAGTATTCGTTGGGGTAAGTGTAAATGTTGGTGTCGGAGTAATTGTAGGTGTTGCAGCAGGCGGATTTCCAGACACGAGACGGGGAATGAAGGAAAGATCACTGCTGTCGGCCGAACGGTTGTGTGTCTCAATCGCAAGTTCATTTGTTCCAGCTATGACTAGCGCCAGGTCAGACTGAGATAAATCGTATTTGCTCAGTATAGGTTCGATCCCTGAATCGGCGATGTCGTTACGGAGAACTGGCCGGTGAAGAATATTCTGGGAGGTAATTTCAGTGCCATTCAAGTATGCAACAAAGCCATCGTCATAAGTTACCTCAAGGTACAAACTAGAGATCGAAAGAGGGTTTTCAATGTAGAATGCCTTACGGGCAAACACTGAAAGAGTTCCATCTGGAATAATACTAAAATCATCACCATCTCCGTAACCAATCCCCGTACATCCAAGATGCCATGATGTATCAATAAAGTTAGTTTGACGCCAAGCACCAGAATCGACCGTAGTATCATCCAGCTCGGTGCCCAACATGTAACGCCAATTCTCTCCAACCTCGATGAGGACTGAACCAGTTGTCTCTTCCTTAATGAGCAAGCTCTTACTAGCCCCGGGGCGGGCCGGCGGTAGTAAAGCTCCGGTCGCACGCCAATTGGCGGGTGTATCATTGCCTAGCAGTGGGTTGATGCACTCCAGAGAGAGACCGAATTGATCTGGACCAACTGGCCAAGGAGGACGATCATTGTACCGGACCGTATCAACAAGGTGGAGGGTTTTATCAACCAGAGTGATCCGCTCTCCTCTATCAGAAAGGCGCCCTTGGAAATTGCCAACAGCTCCACTGACACCATAACGGATTTCGAGCGATTGAGTGGATGAGGCGACAAGCAGATATCCCCCGGGAGCGAGTAGAATTCCATCCCCGAATGTGTAATCAATCCCATCCACAAATGACCAACCAGAAAGGTCAGCAGTACTGTTACCACGGTTGAATAATTCGACATACTCCAACTCCGGAGCATCTCCCTCCTCATAGAACAAGACTTCCTGACAATAACGAGCGATGTCACGGCGTAGTTCTTGGCGTAAAGGCGCATACATAATTTCGTTAATTGCAACATTACCTTCTGCAATTGGAGCGGAAAGATTGGGAGCTCCAGGGGAATATGGCTGACCAACACTCCAATAGTAGGCTATATTGTTGTCGCTCGAGGGGTCAAACAACTCAAGAGAGGGACCTAATCCATCGGGTATGGTAGGCCAAGGAGAAATGTCATCGTATGTGATAGAATCGATCACCTGCAATGATCTATCAACTAAGGTAAGCTTCTCGCCGCCATTATCGAGTTGTCCTGATAGGAATGGACCAAATGCGCTGGTGAGACTATAAAATGCCTTTGCACTGTTTAGATCCGCGCAGATCACAACGAAAGAGCCAGCTTTTATCAGGGCAGGACTGGGAAAGGTGTATGAGATTCCCTCAGTAAAGGACCATCCACCAAGGTCGACTTCAACATCACCACGGTTCAACAATTCAATAAATTCTCCACCGGTATTTGTGTCACCTGGGTGATACATGATTTCGTTAATCACAATATCACCAGGGCCAGACATGGATATATTTGCGGTGGTCAAAACCACAATCGCAAGTAGCATCCTGAGGCTAAAACCAGTTTTGGACCACTTTGTCAGGAACATAACGGTTTACCTTCCCTCGAGGCGCCAGGTTGGCACGCATGAAATCACGTTGATAAAGCGGATAAATCTTTCCTTGTGGATCGATGTTCACAAGCGTATTCGCACGAAAATGAGCAGAGTAAATCGTGGGTGTTAGTATTTTCGGCTCCTCCTACATGCTGGGGGGTAAGAATTCGGGTAAACCGCCACAGCAGTGGT
>CAYRBI010000044.1:0-7689 GCA_964422415.1 uncultured bacterium
TCCACCAGACTGGAGGATTGTACCCGTTGCCGCATCCCCATTCGCAAATGACGTAGGCGGTTCCGGTCATGAGCTAAGGCGGCTGCAATACCCGCATATTCCTCGCGTGTGCGGGCAACCAGTTCAGGCAGACCGAGACGGTTGAGGATGCTCACTCCCACTCGGCCTGCGTGACGCTCACCCGCCAAGGCAATGACGGGAACACCCATCCAGACTGCCTCGCAGGTGGTGGTGGCGCCATTGTAAGGGAAGGGGTCAAGTCCGATATCCACCTTGTTATATGCCCCCAGATGACCAAGGGACTTGGGAATGAAGGACTGATTTACGATACGTTCCTCCGGGATACCCCATTGCGCGAAGCGTGCGGTGATCTTCTCACGGACTGGCTCATCTCCCATTTGCTTACATTTGATGAGCAGGCGGGAATCAGGAACACGCCTTAGAATGGCGGCCCATGTCTCCACCACCCCATCATTAACCTTGGGCAGGTTATTGAAGGAGGCAAACAGGATCGAGCCGGTCTCATCAGCGGGCAAGGTCTCCGTGAGAGCGGGAGCCTTAGCGGGTGGAAGGAACACTGAGAAGCCATATGGAAGCCGGATCAGCTTCTCGGTGTGATACCTGTCGGCGTCTCCTACTGGATCGGTCCATTCATCCACCAAACGATAGTCCATATTGGCCAAGCCCGTGGTGTTGGGATATCCAATCCAGGCCACCTGGATTGGAGCCACTCGCCGGGCGAACAAGGTGAGACGGTTATGCGCGGTGTGACCAGATAAATCGACCAGGATATCGGGCTGATCTTCCTGGAGGAGGTCATGCACTTCGTCATCAGTTAGGACATCGATTTGTCTCCAATGGTTAGCATAGGACTTAATCCGTCCGGTGGCCGCGTCAGATTGCGCGGCATTCATATAGCAGAAGGTCTCGAAGCGTTCCTGATCATGGGCCGCGAGCACAGGTTCGATGAAAAATGAGACCGAGTGGCTCTGGAAATCGGGGGAGACATACCCGATGCGCAATCGTCTTTCCGGCTCCCGGGAATTGGGGAAGGTGGGGGAATGACTCAGATAGGGAGTCTCATAAATCTCCGCCCAAGCACGGTGTTCGCGGAGCTGCGCTTCCGGATTGTGTGAGGGGGAGTGGGAGATGAAGAAGAGCAGATTCGAATGAATGCCGGGAAGGTTGGGAGTAGTTTCCAGCAAGCTACGGACGACTTGGATGGCCTGATCCAGTTCGCCCAGCGCGAAATGTACATTCCCCAATTCCATCAGAATCACGGGCTCATCCGGCATGATGGCCAATGCTTCCTGAATACAGTTCTGGGCATCCACATACCGTCTGAGTTTTTGAAAAGCGCCGAGTAAACACGACCAGGCGCTCCTATTATCTCGATCGAATTCGAGGAGCCGGCGCATGAGCATTACGACCTCCTCGTTCATCCCGAGCCCAGAGAGCGCCATGGCGATCTGGAGATAGGAATCAGAATGCTTGGGGCGAATAGCGAGGGAACTTTGAAATGCTTCCGCCGCTTGGGAAAACTTCTGCTGCCGGTAGAGCGTTTGCCCGAGATGAAAGAACGCCTCCGCATTTTTGGGGCGTAACTCGATTACCTTGCGGTATAGAGTTTCGGCTTTTTCATACTGGTGGGTAGTGAACTCCAGGAAGGCCAGGTTATTTACGGCCTCCGCGAGATCTGGGTTAAGTTCGAGCGCCTTCTCAAAGCACTGACGGGCTTCTTCAGGTCTCTTCAGGCAGATCAGGGTGTTTCCCAGGCTGTTATGGAAATTGGCGTGGGTGGGATTTTGCTTAGCTGCTTGGCTGATGAGCTCGTAGGCCTTGTCGAACTCAGACCGGCGGTGGTGGAGAATCCCCAAGAGGTGCAGCGCATCGGGATGCTTAGGATTGATCTGGAGGATCTGTTGGTAAAGGATCCCGGCTTCCTGGGACTCACCCGCTTGGTGATGCTTTAGGGCCTCTTTGAGGAGAACTCCCAGGGATTGCTCCTTGGAGGGCCGGATCCATTTGGGTGGTGTGCCTTTGAGGCGTGGCTTCGACACTATCTTCATCCTGGGCTAATCGGTTCTGCTGGAGATGTTACCTGGACTGGGAGGGTTGTCCACACAACCGACTTTACTTGATCTGGTTTTCCGTGGGACAGATGAGGAGAGTGTTGGGTGAAGAGACACTCTGAAGGGCATATTCGCACCCCGGCGAGACACTCCAGGCGCCATGATCTCCATCCGCACGGAGCGCCAGATACATCACATTTCCCGGAGTGATTGTTCCTATCGAGAGACTGGATTCACGGGTGGCCCGGAGAAGGATTCGATGGCAGGCCTCACGGCAAGCCTCTACCGGTGTTCTCCCCTGGCGCATGAGTTCCACAGCCAGAAAACTCCCGCATGTCTGCATGGCTTCTTCTCCAACTCCTGTCGCGCAGACGGCTCCGATCCCATTTTCGCAATAGAGACCAGCGCCGCAGATGGGGCTGTCGCCAACCCGTCCAGGGATCTTCCAGGCCAACCCGCTGGTGGTGCAGGCCGCGGCCAAGTCTCCGTGTTCATCCAAGGCGCACATTCCAATCGTGTCATGGGTCTCCTCTGGTGGGCGTCCCTCTCCTCGTTGCCAGGCCTTCCACAGGAGTTCTGACTCAGGGGTCAGGAGTCCGGTGGGGGTGAATCCCTGGGCTAAGGCAAACTCGAGCGCTCCCGCTCCCGTGAGTAGAACCTGCGAGGTCTTTTCCATCACCCGGCGCGCTACTGAGATGGGGTGTTCGATGGACTCCAATGCGGCTACTGCCCCCACCCGCCCCGTACGCCCATCCATGAGTGCGGCATCGAGCTGGACAATCCCTTTCCGGTTGGGGCGTCCCCCCAACCCGACTGAGTGTACCTCCGGATTGGACTCGCTGACCTGGACTCCCTGCTCCACTGCATCCAGAGCCTTGCCGCCCCGCGAGAGAATCCGCCATGCGGCCTCATTGGCGGGAAGGCCATGCCTCCAGGTGCTGAGAACAATGGGACCGGGCATTAGCAGGATCTCCTTATCAGGTTGGGTGTAAAATACTCCGGACAAGATACTCTTGTGCTGGTTGACTGAGTATCAATAGGTGGTTTTTGAATTGCTTTCAAGTTTTCATGTGCTCCTCTCCTCTTTCAAGTAGACATCTTAATTATAGATTTTCTCTTTCGGAAAGGAGCGAGAAGAGGGATACTTCCCACGGTTTACCGAGATTGTGTAGAGATTCACCTTTCTTTAATGTGATAGTCATCTGGATTCTGGAAGGAGAAGGAATCATGAAGCATGGTAGATCTCACAAGCAATTCCTCGCCGTATCCGCGCTCAAGATGAGACACAAAATTGGGCTGGCCCTGTGTGTCTTCCTTTTCATGTCAGTCGTTTTGGTCACAGTGGCTGCCTACTCGCGTTTCTATAATGACATACTGGCGAGTAACCGGAACAAGCTCGTGGCGATTGTATCTTTGGCCGCGCTCAACATCGATGGGAATGCTCATGCGTTGCTACAAAGCGCGGAAGATGAAAAGACAGAACGGTATGCCGCGCTCAAGGCGCAATTGAAAACAATCCGGGACGCAGCGGGTGTCCAGTTCGCTTATACGATGAGAATCAATGACGAGGGCAAGATCATCTTCGTGGTGGATGCCGAGGAGGATCCGGAACTTGTGTCACACCTTGGAGATGAGTATGAGGAAGCCCCTGAGGATCTTTTTTCTCAAATTCAATCCCAGACCTCGGCATTCACCGAAAAGGATTTCTACACGGATGAATGGGGCACCTTTCTTTCCGGATTTGCTCCCATTCACACCTCGGATGGACGGATCGAGGCTTTTATCGGAGTTGATCTTCCGCTGACCCTGTTCACCAATGCATGCCGTTCTTTTCTCCTTTCAGTGCTGTTGCTGGATCTTGCATTGGTTGTGCCACTCACTTTACTTGGAGTGCATCTGGGAAACCGGATTTCAAAACCATTGGTGGGAGCCATTCATATTCTTGAGGATATCGCTGAGGGAGAAGGGGATCTGACCCGGCGCCTGCTTGTGACCAGTGGTGGGGAGACCGGAGAAATGGCGCATTGGTTTAACTTGTTCGTGGAGAAGATTCAAGGATTGGTGAAACAACTCTCGGGAAATGCTGTCTCTCTGGAATCGGTCTCGGCGGAGTTGTTGTCAGTGGCCGCGAAAACAGCGGCCAGCGCGCATGAGTCCACCTTTCGTTCTCAAACAGCTTTGCAGGCCGCGCGGGAGATGAATGCCAATACATCCTCGGTGGCGGTAGGAATGTCACAGACTTCCTCGGATCTTTCCTCGGTGGTTACCTCCACCAGTGCGATGACCGCCACCATTGGGGCCATGAACGACAATACCAGCCGGGTCCGGGAGACCACCAACCAAGCCGCCTCGGATGTGGAGCGGTTCGCGCGGATCATGAATGAACTTGGGGCCTCGGCGCAGGAGATTGGAATAGTGACCGATACGATTACCGGAATATCGGTCCAGACAAACTTGCTGGCGTTGAACGCCACCATTGAGGCCGCCCGGGCGGGTGAAGCGGGCAAGGGTTTCGTGGTTGTCGCCAATGAAATCAAGGAACTGGCTCGTCAAACCGCCTCAGCCACCGAGGGCATCAAGGAGAAGATTAATGGTATCCAAGGCGCCACTCAAACCGCCCTGGCCGATATCGAAAAAATCGTGCAAGTGATCCGGGAGGTCAATCTGGGTGTCATGGACATTGCAGTGGCCGTGCGGCAACAGTCCGAAGTGACTCAGGGTGTCGCCGCGAGTATTTCTCAGGCCACCCAGGGAGTCCAGGATGCCAATACACGCGCTCTGCGTATGGCCGAGGTCTCGACTACTCTTGGACAGGACATCCATGCGGTCAGTGAGAATGCTGGAGTCATGACTGGTACCAGCGATCACATGGAATCCAGCGCTAAAGATCTCTCCAACATTGCGCGGGAAATCCAAGAACTCATGGCCCATTTTAAGGTGTGATAAGTGAAAGGATTTCGAATGTGGCCATGGATTCCCGCTTTTATAGGAATCCATGGCCACACTACAACACTTTGCTGATTATTACCGGTTGAATACCACGAAGTATCCCTCGAAGGGTTGCATCTTTAACTCCAGCGTAGTCTTTCCTTCAATAAGGGATGACGTCAGGTCCCGGATCTCTCCTGTAGTGGGATGCCATATCTGGGCTTTCCCGCCGCATTGGAAAGTAACCTTGCGGGTAACCTCGCCGCTTCCATTGTTTGCCAGGAAATAGATATCCCGTGCCTTAGTTTGACGGTGACAGTAAAACAGTTCGGGACAGGGTTGATCGAGAGATAGATCCGCCGGTACCAGTTGCCCGAGAGATTCCACCATCCCCATTTTATTTTCCCGGACGGCTACACGCGCCGAGTTTTTCAGCTTCCCGGACAGAGTAACCACTTCCGGTGTGTCTTCCTTGCGGTCCGCCAGGATGGGGAGTTCTCCCACGGTGATCAGAGCGCCGCCTGCTTCGACAAACGCCGCAATTTTCCGGTATACCGCCAAAGGAATCACCCAGGTTTCTGGCAGAATAATGCAGTGGAAGGATTCTCCCTGTAGTTTCAATGCGCCATCCTCGAGGACCGCGTCCAGAATGGCCTGGTCGTCCAGAATGTCGTAATCTCTCTGATTGGCGAGAAGGAACTGCGAGGCCTCGCCGAACATCTGATTGACACGTGCTTCGAGTTCGTTTCCGGATTGATGCCAGGCGATCTTGTTGGTTGGAGTGCAGGCTCCCCATAGGCTCTGGATCGGATAATAGAATCCCAGAGAGACGGTGTGTGTGCCTTGCGTGAGCAGAGCGCCCAACCGGCCAATGTGGTCATTAAAGATTTTACGCTCGGTATCAATGAATTCGGAGGGTGAATAATAAGAGGTGACATAATTCAACCCCTGGACATACATCCAGTTGATAGTTCCCATCCGTTGCGCGAAGGAGCAGGGACGTTTGTTGGTGGTTTCAACATGGCTGGAGGTCTCGCTCTCGCATTGTGTGGCGCCGATGACATGCGCGACCGAGCTGACAAACTTGGGCACTGGTACTTGCTGGGAGTGCGCCTGTTCCTCCGGATTCGAACTCAGGATATCGATCCCTGGAATATCCTGACGCCTCAGGTCACGGAAGAGATTGCCTTCGAAGATGGCATGATATCGGAGTCCATCCTCCAGCAGGGCGTGACCCGAAGAGGCGATTCCATGTGCATGGCACCACTCTTGTATTTGTCCGTAATAGTTCTCCTCGATTAATTGAGACACCACGCGCCAGAAATCCAAGCGCGCATATGCCGTCTCCGCGCCACAATCCTTGAAGAGGAGAGGGAGTATTGTCAGTGGATCATATCCGGCGTGTTTTTGGAATTCCGCCACGAAATTCTGGCTCCAGGGAATGGCTGGTAATAGACCTTCCTCCTCCTTCAGATAGCTGGTCATCAATGAGGGTTCATCGGTGAAGATGGCGCGGACATGGCTCCATAGATCCTTGCCGCAACGGTCATGGTAGGCTTGATGGGTGACCTCAATAAAGCGCGCGACCGCCTCACGGTTCATGATATCGATATAAGGCAGATTATCCGAAAGATTGGTGACAATGTGGGTGCCCTCGTACATGTGCCGGTTATGGAAAGAGAGGATCACCCAGTCTTTATCATCGGGCGCTTGCCAAGTGACTTCGGATTTCCCGGTGTAAGTTCCGGGAGACAGGGTGACGCTACGGCTCAGATCCAAGGGGCCAGCTCCAACGGGAACCGCGATAACGCTTAGGGGGCCATTGATATAACGCTCCCCGTTGGGGAAACGGTGTTGTAAGGTGTTTTTTCCGTGGGTCTCAGCGCAGACAATGCCTTGACATTCAAACTCCGGATGATCCCGCATGGTGATCCCGCCCGCCTTGCCACTCGGATATCCTTTTTCATCGTACAACCAGAAATATAATCCTTTGTCTTTACATTCCTGGAGTCCTTGAAGAAACACCTTCCAGGCTTCTTCGTCTTCAAGGTATTTGTTGAAGGACACGTTCGCGACTACACCACCATATCCATCATGATCCAGGAAGTTCACCAGCTTGGTAATCGGTGATTGGTCGGTTTGCCCCTCTGCAAGAGGAGCCTGAAACTGTTGACCAAACCACTTATAGGGGTTCGTGTCGGGATTGTCTGGAAAGGGGTGAATGATCTGCAACATTCGGTATTCACGGGGTGGATTTATGAAGATAGATTCGAGATTCATTTTATCCTCGTTCGAAGGTGATTGAGAAGCTTCCATGGAATATGAGCAGGATATGCTCATACAAAGGACTATGGCGTAGAAGATAATCGAAAGAGGCATGATGCCTAAGTGACCTCCTGGATGGTATGGTGTGTGACGTTTCAATAGATGAAGGATCAACATGGGGAATCTTCCCATACCCAGATGTGTCTGTATACCCTGGATCAGACCGAAAAAAAGTGCTCAACTGGGTGGAAAAGAGTATAAACTTTCATCTGGGTTTGTGAGTGCCTGTGTGTGGGAATAATGTTTCTTAGGATTCCAATGAAGGCCGGAGGAGTTTATGCGATGGGTTCCTTGAAAAGGCGTGATTTCCTGCAGGAGACGGGGGCTGTGGTGTTTACGGGGGGGATGATGGGCTGGAGCACTG
>CAYRBI010000044.1:7699-35127 GCA_964422415.1 uncultured bacterium
CTTTCGCGTCCTCGAGTCGGATGGAAAAAGTAGGATGTCCCTGTATTACTCGCCGGCCGCCAGTCCGTCCCTAGACCGTCACGACCTTCTCCCCCCTCGCGCCGCAGATCGGGCAGCCCCCGGGGGCCCCCGACTCGCCGGGGGGGCTGATGGGCTGGAGCACTGCTCTAGCACAGGATGAAGTTGCGGCCGTGAATGACCAGCCTCTGGGAAGGGGTTTGATGGTTGAGCCACTGGCTTGTGATACCTTTGTTTACGGTTCGACGCCGGGAGGGATAGCCGCTGCGGTAGAGGCCGCACGCCATGGAGAGAAGGTGATCTTGGCGTGCCCTAAGCCCTATCCTGGTGGTATGGCGGCGAGTGGTTTATGCACCACCGATGCAGTCCGCCGGAATCTCTTTGGTGGGCTGGTGCATGAGTTTATCGGACGGGTACGAGAGTATTACCTTAAGACTCTTGGAGAGAATCATCCGGATTGGCCCTTGTGCCAAGAGGGATGGTTCTATGAACCCTCGGTAGCTGAGCGCTGTTTCCGTGACATGCTGGAGCAAGAAGAAAGTCTTGAGTGGATGCCTGAATTGTGGCTGGTGTCAGTGAAGATAGAGGGACGGTTTATTCAATCGGTCCGCTTGGAGGGGCTTTCAAATGAGTTATATGATGTAAGCGCGCGGACCTTCATTGACGCCACATATGAGGGTGATCTGGCGGACAAGGCTGGAGTGCCCAGCCGGGTGGGGCGCGAGGGACGGGAGGAGTATGGCGAGTCCAAGGCCGGGATCCACTACATGAATTGGCATACCGGCGAGGAGATCGTGACTCCCCAATCAGGTGAGCCTTCCATTGGGATTCAAGCCTATTGTGCGCGCACCATCATGACGGATGTTCCACAACACAGGATACCCATAGTCAAGCCAGCCGACTATGAACAGCATTATCAGGATTATGTTCCCCTGATCGAGGATTTCCGGACTGGACGGGTGACACAGATCAATCCGATTCTACCGTTACGCAAGATGCCTAATGGAAGATACGAGGTGAATGGAAATATTGAGGCCTTGACCTCTCCCAATTGTCCCGGTATCAGTTGGGCTTATCCCACGGCGGACCGTCACATGCGTCAAGCCCTGGATCTTTTTCATATCAATCATGTTGCCGGGTTGGTCTATTTTCTCCAGACCGATTCTCATGTCCCAGGAGAGATACAGTTGCGGGCTAAGGAATTGGGATTGCATGACCAGGAGTTTACGGGTAATGGACACTGGCCATGGCAGATTTATGTCCGTCAAGCCAGGCGCATTGAGGGGCGTGCGATTTTGACCCAACACAGTTTTACGGTGGAACCATCGGCTGGGCATACCCCCCGCGTTATGGATCCCATTGCAATGGGTGAGCACTCCTTTGATGTCCATCCCTGCCATGACCGGCGTTGGATGGTGGATGGCTTCATGGAGGGTGTCTTGTGGTATCCGCATAAGGCCAGTGGCCCCGCGCAACCGGGACAAATTCCATATGGTGCGATACTTCCTAAAAATGTAGACAATCTGCTTGTTCCGGTGGCGCTGTCATGCACTCATATCGCGATGTCGGTGCTGCGTATGGAGCCAGTGTGGATGACCACCGGTCAAGTTGCTGGATTCGCGGCCTCTCTGGCGCACCAGCAGCATTCAGCTGTGAGTGAAGTGGACCCGTGTATTATATCGAAAACTTTGGGAATTCCGACTGAACCGTCCCAAGGAGGTTGAAAGTGCGTCGATATACGCAGTTGATCGTAATGGTTGTGATTGTCTTCCAAGGATCAGGAGTTTTTGGAGAGGCTAATCCACAATTTCAGCGCTCCATTCCCGTACCGTTACCTGGTCATCCCGGTAATATATTCCTGGAGGATGAGGAGATAACGATTCCAATGTCCTCGAAAATATGTGTGGGAGAGAAATGGCGTGTCTTGGATGATTGCTCGACAGTAATTAGAGAAGGTGAGGTGAGTGAGAAACAAGCAGCTGAAGTACTCCTTCCTGTTGGAAAACTTGGAATAGGCTGGTACCGGATTGAGTTTCTAAATGATCAGGGGAAAGTCATGAAGATGACTACGGCGGCTGTGTTGGCTCGTTTGGCCGCGCCCACACCGGAGGACTCCCCAGTATGTATCGATGGTGCATTGTCTTGGCAACCGGAGAAAAAGGTCGGCGAGCGTGAGCAACATGCGAACTTGGCCACGCTGGCGGGCGCCAATTGGATCCGGGACCGTCTCAGATGGAGTGATATTCAACCCGCTGAGGAGGTCTTCGCGGGAGAGACTGTGTACGATCGACTTGCGAAGATTCAGACCAACCTTGGATTACATGTCCTTCAGGTATTTCATGGTTCACCTGCATGGGCGCGATTGGAGAATTATGGATGTTTGCCCACGGATCTACGGATTGTTTTTGAATTCTGTAAGGCGTTGTCGGAAAGATTCAAGGGAACAGTACAGGCCTGGGAACCTTGGAACGAGGCCAATGCCACCAATTTCGGCGGATTGGTAATTGATGAGATGTGCTCTTATCAAAAGGCGGCGTATCTTGGTTTCAAAGCGGGAGATGCGGACATCACGGTCGGTTGGCAACCCATTGGCGGGGTGAATGTAACCGCCCAGACCGGGGGAATCCTTGCTAATGAAACATGGCCCTATTATGACACCTATAATCTGCACTCCTATGATACCGCCGACAGCTATGAGCGTTTATGGCAGCCGGCTCGTGAAGCCGCGTGTGGTAGACCGATGTGGGTGACTGAATCTGACCGTGGAATGAATGCTGATCCGTCTTCGGAGATGGGCGATTTCACTCCTGAATACGATATGCTCAAGGCCAAATTCATCGCGCAGTCCTTTGCATGTAGCCTTCATGCGGGTGCGCAACGGCATTTCCATTTCCTTCTAGGACATTACATGGAACAAAATAACAAGATTCAATTTGGCTTACTCCGGCGGGACTTAACTCCCCGGCCAGGTTATGTGGCGTTGGCTGCTGTGGGACGCTTTCTGGCGGGAGCGAAATGCTTGGGACGGTTGACCATCGGGAATCAGCCTGATGTGTATGTGATTGCCTTCCATGGATTTCCAGATGGGCGGGAGCGCGATGTGTTGGTGGCCTGGACCGAGCAGTGTGGCGATTGGGATCAACGTGGGCGAGCGTTGTATGAGTGGCAGGCACCCAATGACCTGACTGTAGATGCTGTATTTGACTACCTCGGACGACCGTTAGAAAAAAAGGTTCCAGGTAATTTGACATCCTCGCCAGTCTTCATTTTATTACCTTCGGGCGAGGCTGGAAAGTTTCCTTTAGCAAGTCCTTCCCTGGCTAATGTCCGTATGGATAAACCCACATCCATTGTTCTTCAATTAGTTATGCCTGAGAGATTACGGTCGACTAAAGTGGAGGGATGGACTGAAATCAACGACCGTGCTGTTCCGGCCACAAAAGAAACTGAAATTAAGATCGTTGCATACAATTTCGGTGTCCATACAGTGACGGGAAATGTCTCCGTGGAATCACTCCCAAAAGGATGGGGTTTAGGCTTTAAACAAGTGGATATGACTTTGGAGTCCATGCAGAGTAGGGAGATACAAACCACAATCAAAGGCACCGGAATTGTGGATACTGACGTTGAGAATGAATGGATCCGGATTCGAGGAAACTTTGATGAGGGGGACAGGCCCTGTCTGGCATTCCGGGTGAAATAAAGCCATGGATAAGATAGAGTGGGGAGACTCTTAGAGGTGCGCTTTAGAAGTGTAGTGACTCCAGACACCACCGATAGTTATAGCCTCGGGAGCGTACCAGTGAAGGATGGCTCCGGTGATAGCAAACACAACCGCCAACCACAGAAAGGGAAAGAAGGTCTTGGTAAGGGCTGATTCTAACCAGTAATGTTGTTCGATATGCTGGAACCGGTGATAGAGCGCCATACACAGGACTCCATCCAGCATCATTTCCGCAAGAAGAGCTGGTGCGGTGATGATAAAGTAGATGGAAGCGGTTAGGGCCGAACCGATGGCTATGATAATTGTGAGCACGACAACAAAATCCTCGAAATCGAAATCAAGAGATTCAAGTGAAACTGAATCATTCGTGATCTCCTTCTCCAATTCAGTATATTCTCTGTGATGTGATGACGGTATCATGGAGTGATAAGTGTCCGATAATAAAAAGGGATCTACTTCCTCAATTGTATCAGTAGAAGGCTGATATTGCATCCGGTAGTAGAGAATCCATAACCATAGAAATATAAGGAATGCGACATACGCGCCAAATACCGCCAGTGGATAACGTAGTACCATTGAGTGGAATCCGAGTTCATAAAGTGCAACGGAAGTAAGAAATCCACACAACGCGGTTCCGCATAAAATCACAAACATCTGCAAGCGTGGAGTTCCATGATGGCGTATATACACATGCACACGCTTGAGCATCAATGAACGCTTGAATTGTCTATGATTATCCATAAGTGTAATTGCTCCCATACGTGGAATGATAGGATAATTCTACGCAATCTCCTTTTCGGTTCCGCAATGCTCACAATAAGAAAGGAGGGAGTGCCTGATCTTGTGACAGTGATCACATGTTTCATAAAGAACCGTACCGCAGGAAGGACAGGTGTAGGGAATGTCACCGCTGGAAAGATTATCTTGGGGGAGAATCTTGTTGACAGTACGCCGGGTCCAAAACAGATATTTACGTGGACCAATCCGGATTGGATACTCACAGACTGGACAGAGAAAACGTTCGTAGGCCTCGCGATATTGTTTCACGAGCCATGAGGTCTTGGGATATGCAATCATCCTGATCAAGTAAATGAGGAGTTGACCCACAACCAGCAGCAATCCGAATGTAACGGCATACTTAAAACAACGTGAGGGGAAGTAATCATGGACTACAATTCCAGTCTTTACGAGAGTTGCTCCACCAAAGGCGAGAATGAGTGGGAAATAGATGGTACCGCGCCACTTGATCAGGACATAACCGGCGCAAAAGAGAAGAGGAAGAAGAATCGCGAGTTGAAAGAAGGCCAATAGAAGGCGATGCTTGTGTGTGAGTGTATTGAATTCCGCTCTGGCGGGTTCCCTCTTTTTCTCAATATCCTCATCAAGTTGCCGTTTCTCATCTTCCAGCGCAATCTTCCTCGAAAGCAGACTTGATATCTCTTGATATAGGGATTGATAACTTTTTTGACTGTCGAGGAAATGTGAGAGGCTGCTGGATAATTCCGCATTCTCGGATTCAGGCAGGGGTATCTGTTTCTCAATGCTGAGCTTTTGAAGTTCCAGGAGCTGATTGATAGTGTGTTGAAGGTTATCGGAACTGTCTCCAACTTGCTGTTGTTGTTCACGTTTGGAGGCAATCTCTCTCTCATAATTTTCAATTTCCTTTTTCAGGTCGCCTTGTTTTTGTATGAGCGTGAAATCAATATACCTCCGTTCAATTTCTCCATAGTTGGGTCCCTCAATGGAAACAATATCTTGCATCAAGAATCCAAGAAGCCAAAAGATAAGGACTCCAAGTACGATTGTGAAGAATCGAATCAAGAGGCGGATGCCCCACGTTCCTGAAGTTGCTCTGTCACTCATCATCTACACCTCCCGGACGGATGCATACAGTATGAGGTTAAGAACAAGCTGAATTGTCATAAGAAAGTAGTCCATTCTGAAGCGACGGTCAATAGGATAATCTGTGCTATGAAAATGAAGGCTGATTCTCCTATTGAAATGGGAGAAAAAAGAGATTGATCTGGAGATTTGATAAGAATAACATGGTATTCATAATCCCAATATGTGAAAGGCATGGAACATGGTCCGTTACATGAAAGAGCTCCTGTGTGTGTGTGTCTTGATTTCCCTCTTTTCCATCGATGTATCGGCTGGTTGGAAACCTCACCGTATCAGGGAAAGAAATGGTGATGCGGGGTGTTTCAGTATTTCAGCCAGCTTTCAAATCGTGACAGAGACTTGGGAACGGGTTACTGCGGTCCCCTATATTGTGTATATGCCGGAAAAGGACCGTCTCCTCATGCTCCTGAGTTGTGATTATCCCCACCAGGCGATGATTGTACGGAGTGATGATCATGGTGATCATTGGTCCACCCCGAAGTTTGTTCATACTGGTACGGATGGGCTACCGGATACGGGCATGGGAACCGCGCTGGCCTATTTGGGGGAAGGGAAGGTGACCCTGACAGCGAATCATCGCTGGTTTAGCGAGGATTATGGTGTTACATGGAATTCTCTCGGACCAATACCTTCGGCACCGGAGGGAAAGACCTGGAACGTATGGGATCCACTTTTCATTGACCGTGATAGAAAGACCGGAAAAATATGCCGCCTCCTTGAAACCGGTTACACAATGGATACTGCGCGCTGGGAATCTGGTGCGGGTCCGGGATATTCACAAGGTTATATACGCAGTAGCACGGATGAGGGCCGGACATGGTCTACGGCAATTAAAATTCCGGAATGGTATGGTGTCAGTGAAGTTGCTCTAGCCCGGGCAACGAATGGAGACCTGGTAGCATCCTGCCGGACAGACAAACCCGAGGATTTTGTGGAAACAATGGATCATTATGAAGGCCTGGCGGTATCGATCTCCAAAGATAATGGGAAAACATGGTCAGCATTGAATCGATTGTATGCCTGGGGACGGCATCACCCATGTATGGTGGTCATGCCGGATGGCAAGATGGTTATGACCTATGTAGTACGCAAAGGCTACACCACGAGTGGCGATGAGTATGCCCGTTTTGGTATTGAGGCCGTTGTCAGTGTTGATAACGGACAAACCTGGGACCTCGATCACCGTTATCTTCTGCAGCACTGGAATGCCAACCGGCTGGACGAGAATAGCTGGTGGGCCAGCAGCCAGGCGACTTCAACCATCTTGTTACCAGACGGATCACTGGTGACGGCATTTGGCACGGGTTATCGTAGCCAGACCGGAGAGAAGGGCCCAGCCCCGCGTGATGTTGGACTAATCCGTTGGAGACTCATTGACCACTCCATCAACTCGGACAACAGAATTCGCGCGGCATCCTATGATTCAGATATACGCAACGTCTTTGATCCAGATATCTGTGGGGGTGGTGAACCGGTTGATTGAATACCCGCCAGTGTGAAAATATTCCATGCGGCACATATAGAAGAACGTATAGTGACTACCCAATGGAGGATATGAAGATGACAACTGCTCTCCACTTGCTACCAGAGAATACGAAGTTCTTTGAATTCCGGGGAAAACCGGTCATGCTTGTCACCGCGACAGAGCATTATGGCGCGGTATTGAACAGGCCTTTTGACTTCGAGAAGTACCTCCGCCATGCCGTCGAAACAGGGAATACACTGACAAGATTGTTTGTACTTTTCCGTGAGCTTCAGAGCGCCAGCAATCCATACTCAACCTGCAAACCGGAATCACCCGATTATATCGCGCCATTTCTCCGCACTGGTTCAGCCACGGCATTAGATGGGCAGTCAAAATATGATCTCGATCAATGGAATCCAGAATTCTTCGAACGTCTTCACAAGTTTCTCGGATTAGCCTCGGAACTGGGTATCATGGTGGAGGTTGTACTTCTGAGTAACACCTATGCTCCCAACATCTGGGACCTGAACCCACTTAATGGAGCCAATAATACCAATGGATTACCGGTGATTCCGTGGCACGACTATATGACTCTCCGCCATCCTCGCGTAAATGAATACCAGCTACGGCATGTCCGTAAAATGATTGAGGAAACCAACCGTTATGACAACATCCTCTATGAAATATGCAATGAGCCAGGAGGTTGGCCGGAAAATGACAAAGGATTACCCACAGTTGAGGAGGTAAACCGATGGCAGGAGGAGATCGCTCGTGTCATTCGTGAAACCGAGGCAAACCTTCCCACCCGGCATTTGATTGGTGGCCAAATGGCCTTCAATTATGAACCCTTCGAACACTCAGCTTCAAAATGCTTTTTAAATCCAGTCCTTGATGTAGTAAATATTCATCCCTTACCCAATATCACCTACTCTGGAAAAGTCTATGACATGGGAGTCTTTATGTCGAAACAACTCTGTCTCAAACCCTTCCGTGATTTCTGTCTGGACACATTGAACGAGAAGAAACCATTAAACATGGACGAGGACAATATAGCCAGTCAATACAAGGATAAGGATGGCTGGACTATTCATCGGAAACGGGCTTGGACCGCGCTGATGTGTGGGGCGCATTATGACTACATTGATTTCTCGATCATCAATTACTGCGAGACCGGTACTGAGAAATCCCGCGCGCATATACGCGCATGGATTAACCACTTATCACGCTTCATGCACACTCTGGACTTAAGAAAGGCAAAGCCACTTCCAGATATTATCCCTGATGTTCCTGAGTACATCTGTGGATGTGCGTTTGGTATTCCAGGAAATGATTATGCCATCTATCTGGCGGACAGCCGGGAATTGGGAATTGGGGGATGTGGAAATCCTGTCCAACTGGATCTCGGTTTGCGTGTTCAGCAGGACTCGTATTTGATGGCTGCCTTCTCACCCGTAACCGGCCAATACTCACCCTGGCTTCCAGTTTCATCGGATGGCCATCTCAAAATCACGACTCCCGTTTTCCAGAATGATCTGGTGTTACGTATTACCAAGAGGGACCGGGCATGAGATGTGAGTAAAAAAATGAAAGCCCGTTGAAAATGGTGTCTCTTGATGTTTAGCAGGATTCCCATAGTAAAGGGAACGTGATGTTTATCCATTTTCAACGGGCTATAGATATTGATAGCCCTTACAGAGATGTGATCATTCGTAGTTGTTATGCATGGTTGATGTCATCCATAGTTGTCATGCACTGTTGTGATCATTCAAGGTTGTTTTCAGGCGTTCAATATGCTCTCCAGTACGATACCTCCGTTGTGTTATCGGGGACGGTGAAGCCGGCCTCGGTCAAGGCGCTCCAGGTACTCCCGTTATACGCACGCGCTTTCACAGTGACACTAGTGGTTAAGGTCAGCGACAATCCCGATGTGCCAGATGAAGCGGTACTATTAACTGTTCCGCCCACTTGGCGCGGATCGGTTCCATCAGTAGTGTAATAAATAGTGCCCGATGTGGCGGAGATGGTCAGAGGAAATCCTGAATCCACCTCGCCGCCGAATTGACTAAATTCAGGAGCCGCAATGGAGGGATACAGGCTAGCGCTCTGTAATTGCGACAGGACATAATCTGTCCGTGTCTTGGGAGAGGCGTTAAAGTAACTGTCGCGCACCCATTCGACATTATCCAGCCAATCGGCTTGAGTGTAAGGATCGTTGGTGTTCTGGTAGTCACCCCAGCGTGCTGACTCGGCAATGACTGCTAAGGTGATCTCGTCGATACGTTCCTGGTAGCGAGCCACATTCGCGGACGGGGTCAGCGCTCCCATATTGAAGAAGTGCTTGTGGACACGGTCAGCGAAATGAATTTTGTATTCGGCGTTACTCACCAACTTAGCGTGGAGAGACCAGGGATTGAATTTGGATGCTGACCACAGGCTGGAGCCGACTGTCGCGCTGACGCGGTTATAACTAACGCCATTCTGCTCCATCAGCGACCACTCATTGTCATGGGGGAGGTATTTGAATCCATCGGGTGTGGCGCTGTTGATGAGAGTATAGAGATTACGCGGCATGGTGTTGCTGTTGGGTGGCCCCAAAGGCATATCCTGGGCGCCCGTGAAGAATACAATCAGCATGTAGTCAATCAGGTTGTCGGCGTCGAGATATTTCTTATAGGAGGGATTTACGGTGACTCCATCGGAGTCCAATCCCTGAAGCTTAAAATATGCGGCGGCGGTGGAGACACCTGAGTTGACCAGGTTAAAGTAGGCGGTATAGAGGTCGGTGTCTCCATCGGTCGCATACATCGTCCCGGTGTCCTCATCCGATTTGATGACATCATAATCCTCCTCGGCACCCCCCAGGTAGGATTCAGCGAAACTGGAATCCGCTCGTTCCTCGATTTGGTACAAGCCCCAATAAACGCCATCGAGGTAAAGGTGAAAGAAAAATCCCTCGGTGCTGATATGTCCCATATCACGCATGGTGTCATGAGAAAACGGATCATCCAGGAAGGTGCAATACGCACCGCTCTGATAGTGCCAAGAGAAATTCTGCGCGGTACGGAAGTCAACCTTGTTAAATCTCTTGGGTCCGTCCTCGCCCAAGAGCGGATAATCAAGTTCCCCGTCTCCGTATTCATCGCGCATGATGATGCGGAAGGAATGCTTGGGATTACTCGATGTCGCGGTGGTGCCACCACGGATTCGCAGACCTGCGTTTACTTGGAATCCCTCGGTGCCGTCGGGATAAATCAATTCAATCGATGCTTCACGTTCCCAGTTGTCGCCACTCTGAGAGGAATTCACGTAAATTCCCGTGCTTGAATTAAAGAGATTGGCGAGATCGGTGACAATTGAAATACTGGGAATATCGAGTAAGGCGTCATCAATCAGACTGGAATAGGCCGAGCTGTTGGTGATGTCAGTATCCATCCCATAATCCATCTTCTGGCTGGAGCCGCTCGGTCCACCGCCACCACCACCCGTTGTGGATGTGGAGGGCGAGGGCCAGCTCGTCCCTGGCTTCGTTGCGGCTTGCGAAATGACGTTGGAGATGAAGATATACGTCTGCGTATCCACATTGGTGGAGAACCAACCGGTTTTATAAGCGATGGCACGAAGTGCTGTTGAGCCGGAGATCGGGATCGGTCCGGTATAGATCGTTCCATTTGTAGTAGAGGGGGTACTGCTATCGGTGGTGTAACGGATGGTCGCGTCCTCGGTCTCAGTGGTGATCGAGACGACGAAGGAAGAGGTGTAGAATCCCCGTCCGGCACTGAACTTGGTGTCGGCCACCTGGCCAAGGCCCACTGATGCGCCATTGGCCTTGCCGGGGGTGGGGGTGGCAAAATAACCAATCGTGGTTCCATCCGAAGCGGTACCATAGGAAACATCCTTGAGCTGTTCCGGAAAAGACACATAAGAGGAGATGATCGTGAGGCCGCCGGTGTTTACCAGGAGGACATTCTCTCCATCGGCGGAGAGTTTGAAGTTGGTGTGGACATACCCGAGTGAGTCCACATAAGTTCCAGCATCCTCGGCATTACCAGAGGCAAACACCACCAGGTATCCATTCGCGGCGATGGTGGCCGCACTCACCGAGGGAAAAATCCACTTGGTGAGATCATCTGTCGCATCGGTAAGGTAGCAACCCGCGACCGAAATCGTGGAGGTTGTGGGATTATGAATTTCGATCCAATCCGGGTAATCACCATTTCCATCAACTAGAATCTCAGAGTTGCTGGCCATGAATTCGGTGATGACCAGTGAGCTGGCATCTTGAGCGTATATCTCCGTGCCCCAGAACAAGAACACGGTCAATGCCAGAAACGGAAGTCCCTTTTTCATTTGTTGACTCCTCCTTTGGTGGGTCTTTGTCCCCGGTGGAGCCAGTACGGGATGTGGTATGGCGGCAAAGCCGGCCTCCAAAAAATGTTTGATATCATGTAAACGCAAGATGTGCGCCAAACACATGGGAGGTTACACCCCACTACAGAAAACTTGCAGGAAAAAAACCTTGTCAACGGACTGGGGTAGTTTATTTTTTGAAATGTGTGTGCAGAGATTTATAGCCCTGTAAATTGGGAGATTGTGGTCTCACAGCCGGAAGTGTGGTTGAGAGAAAGGAAAGGGAAAGGGAGAAGGAGATCAGTTTTCGTGATCAGATTCATCGCATAGTGACTCATGGGTGAATTGTGGAGTTGTCCCTTTTGGTACATTCGCCATCCAGTTGCACGTTTTCGTTCAGCCGATTCGGAAGGCGGAGTGTTCCCCTCAAACCAGTGGGAGAAGGGAGTTGGGGGGATGAGGTCTGAAACGTTGCACAACCAAGTCAACAAGCTATTAGAGACCGGTAGGTGGCTTGATTGCCGGGGCTTCCTCGGCGGGAATCATATCCCGCCTTTGGGTTTGCTCCCACAACTCCTCATCTTCGGCGAAGGGATCTTTTCCTTGTGGAGTGGACTCATACCCGCTGGACTCCACCTTGGATTGATAAGACTCCTTGAAGCTGTCTTCTTCGGAATCACTCTCCTCATCTTTCTTTTGTCCAAAATTTTTTCCGAATTCATAACGTATGCCCGCGAAAGCACGCCGTTCAGGGGCACCCACCAGGCTTTCAAATCCACCGATAAGGTGCAGGTTCTCCCAAACCTGAGCTCGCAGCGAGAGATCCAAGCGTTCTTTGTCCTCCGTGGTGAAGCCGACTCCATCGAGACGCAGATAAAGGAGATCGGGGATCAGGTGTGCTTCAAGTCTTGCCCCCGCTTCACCCTCCAGGAGTCCGAAACCCGCCACCAGCCGCCCCCCGGAATTGGGGACCTTTCCGAGATAGAGGAGATCTAGATCTGGGTCATAACCCGCATCATCCACACCCACAAGAATGCCGTAGTCACCCATCCATACCTGTCCGGCCACATCCCACTCAGCCCGGTTGCCATCCCCGTCGCTCCAAACCTCGTTGTAGCCCTCTACCTCCACACCTGGAGCTGGCTGGGTAATAACAGTCCGGAAATCTTCCTTGGAGTGATCTCCGAGCGGATCCGCGAAGTACCACTTCGCCTCGGCGGAAACCTTAACCTGAAGTCCAGAGCCGATTCCCGACCAGCTGTCAAAGAAACGTCCCGCGCTACGCAGGGTCGAGTTTAATTGCTGTCCTGTTTCGTCACTGTAGACCAGGTCATGTAAGGTTCCCGGCCCCTCTTTGATCTGGTCCAATGAGGTCTTAGCTGAATTCAAAGTCTCGCGCAGAGAGGCAGTGGATTCCTTGATTCCAGTGATGGCCTGTCCCGCGTTCTCCGAGTTGGCGGCGACGAACTGGTCGATTTTCTCGGTCAGAGCGGTCATCTTGATACCTAAATCGGAGAAGGATTTGGCGGCCTCGCTGAAGCCAGGAGCAATCTCCCCTTTGACCTGCTCGGTTATGGTCTTGGTATTGGCTATGGAGGAGTTCAGAGATTCACGGTTATCCTCAATCAGGATCTGCAGACTGTCCGCTGCCTGGCCGATCTTCTCCCCCATGTCACCCAGTGAGACCAGGATTTTATCGAGTTGAGCACGGTCTTCCGGTATGACCAGGTTATTAAGCGTATCCGTGAACTGAGAAAGGTTATCGAGAATCTTGCTCAGGTCTGTCTGGAACTGGTCATTCCCCACCACCGTGTCGACTGACCGCATGGCGCTGCTGAAATCGGTCGCAGCGCCTTTGAGCAGGGACTGCCAGTCGAGTGGCTCGCCTCCCTCCAGGATATCCCCATCTTTAACCGGTTCTCCTAGATTGCCATAGGTGAGCTCGACCATGACATCGCCCAGAAAACCGACCGGGACAATGGTCGCCGTGGCATCAGTCAGGATCGCCCCTTCATAGGCCTGCGAGATCGACATGTTGACCTCGACTTTATGCAGCTCGGGGCGTGGGGTGACCTTTTCGACCTGGCCGATCTGGTGGCCGGCCAGCGAAACCGAGGTTCCCTGTTTAACTCCGCTCACACGGTTGTAGAGCGAGGACAAGTGAAAGGTCTCCTCGAAGGGATTGCCCCGGATAGCGAGTACAATATAGGCCGCGACCCCCAGGACTACGATGACAAATACCCCCACCACGAGTTCCGATCTTCGTTTAGCCAATGGGCACTCCCTCAGTCAGGGGTCCTTGTGACCTTCCCTGAACAAACTGGCTCACCATCGGATTGGTGCTCTCGCGGGTTTCATCCACGGAGCCTTCATACACAACAGTACCACGATGGAGCATGGCCACCCGGTTGCCCACCTTGAAGGCGCTGGCCATGTCGTGAGTGACCACCACCGAGGTGGCCCCCGTGTGTTGTTGTGTTTCCAGAATGAGATCGTTGATTGCGTCAGCGGTGACTGGGTCAAGTCCCGTGGTCGGTTCATCGTAAAGGATGATCTCCGGTTCGACTGACAAGGCCCGGGCTACCCCGACACGCTTCTTCATACCACCGGAGAGCTCGGCTGGCTTCTTGACCAGAACCGAGGGATCCACCAGGTGAACACGGCGAAGGTTCTCCACTACCTTGTCATGAACCTCCCTGGCTTTGAGCCCGCGCCCTTCAGTATATGGAAAGGCCACATTCTCCTCGACTGTCATACTGTCAAAGAGGGCCGCGCCCTGGAACACCATGGCGATCTTGCTCCTCACTTGATTTAAAACTCTCTGACGAAGGGTGTCGATCCGTTCTTCATCGATCCAGACCTCGCCCCGGTCTGGTTTCAGGATCCCATCGATCACCTTGAGCAGGACCGATTTTCCCTCCCCGCTACGTCCCACCACCACCAAGGTCTCACCCTCATGGACTTCCAGGTGAGCTCCCCGCAGAACTCGTTGAGGCCCGAAGGCAAGATGGACATCCACCAGCCGGATGCGGCATACGCTTCTGGATCCAGCTGGAGAAACATCATTGACCGGCCGGGGGTATTCCATCTCACAGAACCTTCAAGAGGATCTCGGTCAAGAAGTAATCCGAAACCAGGATCAGAATGAAGGAGGCCACCACTGAGCGTGTGGTCGCGGTCCCGACACCTTCCGCACCCCCGCTGGAGCGCAAGCCCAGATAACACCCAATCACCGCCACGATCCCGCCGAAGACAATAGTCTTCAAGAAACCGCTATAAAAATCCTGTGGATGAACCCAATGGAAGGTGATGTCCAGATAGGCTCTGAAGGAGATCCCCAATTTGGTGATTCCAATCAGGCAGCCTCCTAGGATGCCCACCATGTCGGCCAGAATCGTCAAGGCCGGCACCATCAGCATACAGGCCACCAGGCGTGGCACCACCAGGTAGTGGATCGGATCAGTTCCCATGGATTCCAGGGCATCGATCTGCTCGGTGACCTTCATGGTTCCAATCTCCGCGGTAATGCCGGCGCCAATCCGCGCGGCGATGGCTAGAGAGGTCAATACTGGTGCGATCTCGCGTAGGAGTGCGATGCCGGCGATTCCTGGAGTCATGGTTTCTGACTGGAACCGTCCCAGCTGAACCCCGGTTTGTAACACCATGACCATGCCGGTGAAACTCGCGGTCAGAAGAGCTACCGCGAGTGAATGAACTCCCACCTGCTCCATTTGTTGGATCCACTGATGGAACCGGAAAGGAGGTTGAAAGATGCGGCTCAGGGACTGCCCCAGAAGGATGGAGACACCTCCGGCGTGAGCACAAGCATCCCCCAACCGGGTGAGGATGTGGCGGATCTGCCGTGTGGGTTCGAATGGGTGCTCAGCCTCAGCAGTGGATGGCATTACCTAATTGCTCTCCGCGGAATCAATGAGATTCCTATCCACAGTTTCGGCAGACAAGGTCCAGGGCTGTAGGGATGGAGTGTGTTGATAAAAAGAGCGGCGGTAACAGAATAATGTTCTGAGTGGTGGATTCAATTGCCGGAGTGAGCGGTATTCTGACCGGCAACCAAGGAAAAGCCCCCGAAACCATTGGGTTTCGGGGGTCTGCTGAGAGTTAAAAAGGGGAAGGCCCCTTTCCTCTTCCATTTTCGGAAGGGGCCTTCCAAACAGGGTGGGTGACCCTGGGATCTACTCGAAATCGGCGAGGATATCCTCGAGTGGTTCGTCAAAAGAAGTTAAATCGCCCATCAAGAAACCAGAATCGAGATTATCGCCACCCCAACCGAGTTCTGGCTCGGGCGGGAAGGGAGCGCCCGCATCATCTCCCTCCAGGGCTTTGCCGGGGGCTCCAGGGCGCATGGGGGGCTCAACTGGTCCACCAAATCCAGGCCCACCCGGAGGAGGCGCATCCGGTAGGCCGGGGGCATCCATGTCTGGTGAATCCAGCTGACCTTCAGGGGCCATTCCGAAGCCACGTCCGCCGGGGCCGCCATGACCACCCGGTCCACCTGGTCCTTTTCCCTCACCCCGGTTCATACCGTGCTTACCATCCATCCCGGGGCCATTCTCTCCCTGGCCATCCTTGTCCCAGGGACGGTCATCCCGGCCACCGTCAGGGCCGCCCCGGAAGCGGGGGCCACGATTGGCGCGTTCTTGACGATTTTTGAGGAACTTCTCTACCTTCGCTTGTTGTTCGTCGTTCAAGATGGTGCGGATTGCCCGGGTCTGGCCGATCGCCGCTTTCATCTGTTCTTTCTGAAGGTCACCGATTTCATCGACTTTCTTGTTGATTTCCTCTTCGGAGGCATCTTTCTTGGAGACCAAGTCCCGCAGGTGGAGTTGGGCAATCCTCTTCTTCGACCCAACTTCGATCATCTTGGTCTCTGTTTCCAACCTTTGTGCGGCCAGCTTCTCAACTTGTTCGGGTGTCAACCCCAGTTTCTTCTGCACCTCTGGGTGCTCCCACCAACGGCCAATATCCATGCCTGGTCCGTGCGGACCATGGGGTGGTTTTCCATCCATGAACTGCCCGCCTCCCGGCATCATGGGCGGTGGTCCTGGTTGTGCCCAGGTGGTTGTGGGGATAAGTATCACTGCTGTTAACAGCCCGATTCCCAGCATTTGTTTTAACATGGTTTTCTTTCTCCTTCGGTACTTCTGTTTACTGAGTGTTCCATGGAATTCACACACAACCATCGCAGGGGGGATGCCAAGATTCTGGCGCCGAATACATGGAATCCCAGATGGTGGCCTAACAGTCTGTTATTACGGGAGATATGCACTCTTTCTAGAGGTGAGAAGGGAACTGCATCTTGAATCATCCCCTCCAGTACAGGGAAGGGAACAGTGAGGTGTGGACGTTTTGGTTCAGGTTTGAACGTTAAGGTCAAACACAACCTGAAGGGTTCACTCTGAGCCTGTTCTCCAACAATCACTCATACAGCTGCCACGCTGTCTCAGCGACCGCCGATACTCCATCCGCGATATCCACCACATTGGAGATACCCGAGATATTTCCCGATTCATCCGAGGTCCGCAGAGCGAAGTAAATGTGTTCGCTGTCTTCGGGTAGGCCGGTGACCATGGCTTCCTCTTGAAAGCCGGTGGCCTTGGGAGTGGAGAGATCCGCGAATTCTCCATGGCGGAAGACCATGACATCGGTGACCGGGTCCAGTGACCAGCGTAGATCATAGGAAGAGGCCTGGCCGGAGGTGCCATCATCTCCCGGTGCGGACCAACACAGGGTGGCCGTGGTTTCTGTACGGGAGACAAGTTTCAGATTCGTGATGGTCGCGGGAGGAGTCACATCCTCGGGGCCGTTCGTGGCGGTTACCGGATTTGACCAGGCCTCATGCCCCGCGTCATCCATGATCTTGAGTAGGAAAAAGAGTGTGGAGTTTTCGGGCAGGTCCGGGGGAGTGACAGTCTCAATTGTGCCGGGAGCCATGGGGAAGGAGAGATTCCCTACCAGGGCGCCGGTAGCGAAGGTCTCAACAGTCAAAGGTTCAGTGGCGTAACGCATTTCATAAGTGGCCGCCATGCCCAGTGCTCCATCATCCCCTGGCGCGGTCCATTGCAGGGTCACCCGGTTGTCCGAGACATCTGTTACCGTCAAATCGGTGACCGGAGCGGGAGCAAGAGTGTCAGACACGATATACGAGGCGGCTCCCGGCAGAATATCGATGTGGTAGGTCATGGTAGCGTTGCTGATGCTCGATCCATGCCCATAGGACAGACTGCTGACGATCAACGCAAAGGTATCGTCACTGGTGGGAATGTCGAACTCCCCATAACCAGTTGGATCCAGTTGCACGGGGACCTCGCTGAGGAGGCTGTAAGAGGAATCAAACAGGGATGAGGATATGCTTACCTCCGTGTAGGTCACCCGCGCCAGCCAGTCGCCCTGGACCGAGATTGAACCGTGGAAAGCGCCTGTCTCTCCATCTCCACGCTGGAAGAGGTAGTAGTCATTGGACCAGGGCTCCAGGGAGGTTTCCATGGTCGCGGAGGAAATGGGTTTGTTCCTTTCGGTGAAGAAGATGGCATATCCGTCACTTCCCCAAAGACCTTCGCTACCACCAAATATGCCCTCATATAGGCCCCAAAAATACGGAGGTGATTCATCAAAGGAGTAGGAATAGTCACCTGAGGCCGTATCAAACATGTTGGCCATGGTCCAGTTGTGAAATACGGTCGAAAAATCGGTTCCATGGTCTCGGCGGAGGAAATAATCGACTCCCTCGGCCCCCTTCAAGGTGCTCTCCGCGAGGGTATGAATCATGGTGTTTCCACCATATTTATCGCCGAGATAACGGTTGAAGTAATACACCGCCCCATATTGAGACATTTCATTATCCCAGGACGTCACACTATAAGTGGGGGCAATGGCGAAATAGAGCATGTGATCCATGGCCGAAGCCTCGTAGTCGGCTGCATACATGGCGTATTCCGCACAGCTCTCGTTGTACCAGACTGTTTCGTTGCGGTCCAAAGCCCAGTGGAGCATGTGTTGATACTCATGCGCGAAGAGCCCCAGCGCCGTGGTCGAGAGCTCGCCCGTGCTCTCATCCGCGGTGACGAAATATTCATTGATGTAGATCATCTCCCGTTCGTTGCTGTAACCCAATCCGGCATGGTAGGCCTCGGTGTTGGTATACTGGTTGGCATCATCAAAATAACCTGCGACAGTGCCCCCAAACATAGAGGTTCCGACAAAAGTCGCGATGAGAATCGTCAGGTGAGGATCACCATCCAACGCATCCGGAAGATCCCCGAAAACCCCCCCGACTTTGCCGTAAATATTGGTTTCGAACTGCTCCATCATCTGATCCAGCAGGTCATCATCGATGGAAAGTCCCCATTCCACATAGAGATAGCCGTGATCGCTGATCCGCACTAGATCGGCAGAGGTGAGATACTTTTCCTCGTTGGGGGTGAAGACACCCGTGTTCACATAATTGGTGAAGTCCACAATCCCGAAGTATTCGGTCTCCCCCACTTCGTGTGTTTTGGGGATAATCCCTTTGTCCACTTTCCGCGCCGCATAGGGTTCATAGGGGAGGCTTTCGACGGGAATCTGGCCTTTCACCCGGTGTTGTTGCAGGGCGTTGGTGGCATCGAACCACTCTATGGGTTGGTTCTGACCATTTCCGGCCAGAGGATAAAAGGCCAGGATCAGCAAGAAGAATCTGTAAATGATGTTCATGTGTGACATTTCTCAGTCCATGATAAACAGGGAATGAACTAATTGTATCTATCGGATTCTACAACGAAACCTTTTTTTCCCGATCCTCCCTTTGAGTATGGGGGCAGAATCAGGATTCAGGAAGTGATTGCCACTCTGGAATTTCTGCAAGAAATACATCGTCATTTCCCATCTTGCTGGAGGTGAAGACGATGGCTTTACTGTCCGGAGTAAAAGAAGCATGAGGATGATTTTTACCGTTTGGGCTGAGGTGCCCCTGGGTGAGTAGATGGCGTTCGCCGGTGCTGATCTGAATAAGCCACAGATTACGGTCGAAATCGTCTCCTACTGCCCACTTTCCATCCGGGCTGCCATGGACATGCCAGGCCTTATATTGACTGTGAAGGGTGGGTGTGCCAGTGGCCAAATCCGCGCTGAGGACACCATGGGGCATCTTCTTGTGCTCCTCGTCATAAGGCCAAACGGTGAAAATCGCCCGGTCTGGCCCCCACCAGACTTCATGCGTAACCCACTCGTTGTAAGTCTCTTTGTAAAAAGGTTTGAGACCAGAGCCATCCTGCTTGACCACCCACATCCGTTGAGGAGCATCTCCCCCAGTTTCATAGCAGAACATCAGCAGCCCGGGGATGAGAGGATTGGCTTGTGTGTGTCCGGTCTTGAAATCAACTTCACAGACCTTTTTCCATTGACCGGAGGAAATATTAAAAGCCACGATTCCCCATCGTTTTTCCTTCTCAAAACAAGCCGCCGCATAAAGGGTTTTTTCATCGGCATCCAGGGTCAGGCCATGGGCCTCCTCACAGATGGGGGGACTCTCTCCGATTTGTTGGCGTTGTGTCAGGCCATCGAAAACACCATTGACCTGGATCCGGTGAATCCCTGATCCATCCATGAAGTACAGAGAATCATCCCTGCGTGCCAGGGTAAAATCGGCACTCCCAGGGGGTGTCAGGCGCTGAATCCGCCCGGTTTTCATCTCGATGGCATGGGGAAGCATTCCGTCTGAACGGTCCGAGCTGAACACAAGGTACTCCATGCCTGGAGTCCACATGGGATGGGTTTGATAGACAACCTGGTTCTTGGAGGGGCCATGAGTTAACGGCCGGATACAGGTGCCAGTCTTTTCATCCCGGTATTCACTTATTTCGGAGGGCCACGCTCCGGTTTCCGGTGTGTTTCCCGCCATGAGGCTTTTCACCCCGAAACTTCCGGTGGTCAATGCAACCGCTTGAAGGAAGCCACGCCGGTTGATTCTTTTCATGAAGTGATCCCAGGCAATGAAAGATCGAGTTGCTGTAAGCGCCTTCCAGTCCGTTCTGGACGGCACCGGTCCGCCACCAGGATCGCCCGGACCCGCGCCACCGCCTCTTCGAGTGATCGATTGACCACCCAGTAATCGTAATCCTTGGCGAAGGACAACTCCCCACGAGCATTCTTGAGCCTGACCGCCATGTCTTCCTCGGAGACATCTCCGCGCCCACGGATCCGGAGTTCGAGATCTTCCATTGAGGGTGGTAGGAGGAAGATCAAGAGCGACTCCGCGCAACGTTTTCGTACCTGTATTCCACCCTGGACATCAATCACCAGCAGGGCATCGGCTCCCTTGTGGAGATGCTCCTCCAAAGGGCCGCGCGGAGTCCCATAAAAATAATCGTGGACCTTGGCGTATTCGAGGAACAAGTCCTGTTCGATACCCTTCTGGAAGTCCTCGGGGGAGAGAAAGAGATAGTCCTTCCCATGTATCTCACCGGGACGGGGCGGGCGTGTGGTGGCCGAGATCGAGGAGACCACATCCTGGTATCTCGCGAGCAGCTGGCGCTGGATGGTGGTCTTGCCCACCCCGGAGGGCCCGGAAAGGACTACTGGGATTCCGGAGGGTGCCTCACTCGACATTCTGCGCCTGTTCACGCAACCGTTCGACCAGGTTCTTCATGGTGAGCACAGTCTGCGTGACCTCCAGGTGATTGGCCTTGCTGCCGATTGTGTTGACCTCGCGGAACATCTCTTGAAGCAGGAAATCGAGCTGGCGCCCCACCGGTTCAGGTACCGAGATGATCTTATGGAATTGCTTGAAGTGACTATCCAGACGTGCTAGCTCCTCGGAGATATCGCAACGGTCCGCGAAGAGAGCCACTTCCTGATGTAAACGGGTGGGATCCAGTCCGCCATTCTCCGAGAGAAGATTCTTCAGGCGGGTCTGGAGCCGGTCACGGTAATCCTCGACCACGGTGGACTTGAGTTGTTCGAGTTTCAGACGCTGTTCTTCGAGACTGGCGAGTGTCTTGCGGAAGTCCTCGGCCAACGCGGTTCCTTCCCGGGCACGCATCTCGCCGAGCGAACGGATCGCCTGGTCGACAATCGGACGGACCGCGCACCAGGCCTCCTCTGGATCAGCGCTGACATCCGCCACCGAGAGCACTTCTGGCATACGCAGGATGAACTCCAGCCCCACTGAATTGGAAACCTCGAGCGCATCGGCGGCCTTCTCGACGGCATTGAGATAAAGTTTTGCCAGGGGGATGTTGAGTGCCGGCTCGGCCAACGCTCCCTCGCCTGCCGTCAGATTCAGGGTGATCTCTACCCGTCCCCGCGCGATGCAGTTCTTAAGGTGATTGAGGAGCTGCGGCTCGAGGAAGGAGAGCTGCCTCGGAAGGCGGATGCGGGTGTCCAGGAAACGGTGGTTGACTGACTTGATCTCCACCACCAGACGTCCCTGGGGGGTCTCCCCCTCGGCGTGCCCATAACCAGTCATGCTTGATATCACGGATATATTCAACCTTTCACAAATGTCTGACCGGCATGTTGGCAGGTGGTACTAGTCACTGTCAACAAGTCCTTGGAGAATGGGGAATCACTTTATTGAAAAAGGAGCCTGTAATGAAACCAGTCTTTCTTATAGCCGTTCTCCTATCGGTGGTACTTCCAGCCGCCCAGTGTGACGAAACCAAGACATACGATTCCCCAGAGAAGCTCCTCCTTTACCAGATGCAGGGCTGGGGTTCCCTGGGCATTAACACAGCGGTGGTTCCCACCGATGGCCGTCAACCCATGCTGCTCAAGATCGGCGGCCAGTCCTTCGAGAAGGGGCTGGGAACTCATGCTCCTGGCGAGATGGTGCTTTCACTCGATGGCCGCTTCTCACTCTTCGAGGCCATGGTGGGCATCCAGGACCAGGGCGGAACCCAGGGAAGTGTGGTCTTCCAGGTCTTTGTGGATGAAGAGAAATGCTTTGATAGTGGTGTCATCCGTGGAGGAGATGCCCCCAAGCCGGTCTCAGTGAAGACGGAGGGCGGTCAGGTTCTCCGCCTGGTGGTCACTGATGCGGGAGATGGCATCAGCTGTGACTGCGCGGATTGGGCCAACTGCCTGCTCACCCAGGCCGTTGGGGCGGCGGGCACTTCCGCTCGCTCCAAAAATGTCAACCAGATTGACTTGGCTCCCTTTGCGCGAGTAGTGACCTCGGATCCGGAGCGGATGGATGGCGCACGTTCCAACCGGGTTCAGGAGTTCGCTCCCGAGGATGTCTTCCTCGATTCTCCCGTCCCCGCCGAGGATGGGGTCTACCTGGTTCCTGCCTGGAAAGGACAGACCGGCTGTATTGGCCTTCAATGGGCGGAACGCCGTCTCCTCAAACGAATCAGCCTCACTTTCGATGGACCCGAGCCTCCCGCGCCAGTGGATCAGGTCCGGCTTCAATACTGGGTGGGTGAATCCCCTTGGCAGGGTAAGTGGGAGTCCGCTCCGTTCAAGATCGTGGCTGAAAGTGCCACTTGGACCTGTACCTTTGGCGGGGAGAATCCCCTCCTGCCGGGTACTGGAACCGAGAAGATTCGTTGGATCTGGCCGCAGACCACACAGAGTGTCCGGGTGAAGGGGCTTGAGGCCTTTGGCTTCGGGGCGTGGGCCGAGGTGGCTCTCCGGGTGGAGAGTGACTCCGGTGTAGATCAAGAAGAGGGCCAGATCGAAATCTATAATGGTCAGCTCATTTCCAAGGATGGAAACGCAATACTTTCATCCCCGTGGGATATCGAAGCCAAACTTCCTCTCAAGGTCCGCTACACACCGCCTCTCCCCTGGAAGACCGATCGGACGGTCCTTTCATTCCGGACCTCACAGGGCAGTTTTGGGGTCTCAATCGAAGATGTCCTCAAGAACCAGCGGGTGTATGTCCGGGATTATGGCGTCTATGTGACCCTGGCCTCGGAGAAGATGTCCCTTGCTGAGTACAAGGCCTCCCTCAAAGATCAGAAAACAGTGCTTACCCGTGTTCGTGAGATGCCCGATCAGACCTTCGCGGCGGCCATCGAGCATGTCCACAACCCTGCCCAGGATGATGGCCCGATGATGATCTCTCTGGCCTGTGACAACTGGAAATACGCGGTAGACCGCAGTGGAAGACTTCAGTTTGATAGCCACCCGGATGATCCGCACCAGAGCTGGGGATCCTGGGTGCCGGCCTGGAGCATGGTTCCCGTCTATGGCGAGGGTGACCAGGCCACCATCGAACGGGGCCTCGATGGCGAATGGATCCCCATCCATGTGAGCCACAAGAAGATGAGTAATGGTCTGATCTACACCCAACGCTCCTTTGTCGCCCCCACCGGCGAGAGCGTGAAGGATTCCCCCTGGCTGAACACGAAGCCGTTGTGCGTGGTGGAGATCGAGGTTGAGAACACCGCCTCCGCAGCCGGCGAGGCGCTCCTTTCTCTCCAGTTCGCGGCAAAGGATGTGAAGGATGCCGCCCTTGCTGAGGCAGAACAGGGATTTCTGGTGCGCCAGGGGGACCATCCAGTGGTGGCGATCAGCTCCAAGGGAATCGCCCCGCTGACCTTGTCCGCCAAGGAGAATCTCAGCCTTCAGTGGCGGGGACAGCTGGCTGCGAACAGCAAGGCACGCCTGGTGGTCACTATTCCCGGCTGGAAAGCAGGCGGGAATGAGAACTTGTTTGTGACCGATACCCAGCCACTGCTCGAAAGCACCAAGGCCTACTGGGAAAAGGCCCTTGCCTCCACGATTCAGATCGAGACCCCGGACCCGCTGTTGAACAAGGTCATCAAGGCCTCCATGGTTCATTGTCTCTTGGCGGCGCGTAATGACCCCTCCGATGGTACGATCGCCGCCTGGATTTCCTCCGACCGTTATGGCCCCCTCGAGAGCGAGGCCCACTCGATCATCCTCGGGATGGGACGCATGGGGCAGACCGATTTCGCGCGGGAGTCGCTGGATTACTTCATCAAGCAGTACAATCCGCAGGGCTTCCTTACCACCGGCTACACCCTGATGGGTACTGGTTGGCACTTGTGGGTACTTGCCGAGTGTTTCCACCTCGCCCAGGACAAGTCCTGGTTAGAGAAACATGCCTCCGAGGTTGAACGGGTCTGCATGTGGATCATGGCCCAGACCAAAAAGACTCAGCGCAAGGGCTTTGATGGGAACTCGTTGCCTGAGTATGGCCTGATTCCGCCGGGAGTCGCCGCGGACTGGAACCGTTTCGCCTACCGTTTCGCACTCCAGGGACATTTCCTGGCGGGATTGAGGGATGCGGGGACGGCCCTCAAGGAGATCGGCCAACCGGGAGCCGGGGACCTCACCCAGGCCGCCGAAGATTACAAGACCGCTCTCTTCCGCGCTTACCGTTGGAACCAGGCGAGGACACCAGTGGTGGCTCTGCAGGATGGTACCTTCGTTCCCGCCTCGCCCTCGATTCTGTATGCCTTTGGTCCCTCCGGAGACATCTTCCCCGGCGAGGATGGCAACCGCAGCTGGTGTTATGATGTCGAACTGGGCGCGAACCACCTAGCGGCCATGGAGGTAATGGATCCCAATTGCCGTGAAGCCGGTTGGATCCTCGACCACCTGGAGGATTTCCAGTTCTTGCAGACGGGGATGTGCGACTATCCTGGCGAGAAAAGCCAGGCGGATTGGTTCAACCTGGGGGGCTTCTCGAAGGTCCAGCCCTACTACACCCGTGCGATTGATGTGTATGCCAAGCGGGATGATGTCAAACCCTTTATCCGCTCCTACTTCAATGCGGTACCGAGCCTGCTGAGTTTGGAGAACCTCTCCTTCTGGGAGCACTTCCATAACACCGGCGGCTGGAACAAGACTCATGAGACCGGCGCCTTCCTCTCCCAGACACGCACCCTGTTCCTGATGGAGCGTGGTGAGGAACTTTGGCTGGCCCCCTTTGTGACCAATAACTGGCTCAAACCGGGCCAGAAGGTCTCCGTGGCCAATGCCCCCACCCACTTCGGTCCAGTGAGCTATGAGATCGTCTCTTCGGCGGACAAGGGCTTTATCGAGGCCACTGTCCAGTGCCCCACACGTACTCAACCCAAGGAGATTGTGCTGCGTGTCCGTCACCCGGAGGGCAAGCGGATGACCTCAGTCCTGGTAAATGGGGCCGCGTATACGAACTTCGATCCGGAGCGGGAGATCATCCGGCTCTCTCCCAATAGCGGGAAGGTTGAAGTGAAGGTGATGTATTGAATCCTATAGTGCTGTTAACCCTGGCCGGGTTGTTTGTGGCCCGGCCAGGGTTGCGGTATATTGGGAGAAGGAGGGAGAGTGGATATGGCGGAATCGATGGAGGAGGTAAAGGATTGGGAGGCGGAGATTGAAAAACGCCTCCAGGAGGTACGAGAAGGCAAGGTGGAATGTCGTGACGCACGCGAAGCAGTTCTCGGAATAATATTGGAAATCATCTAATGCATTTCACAAGGAGTAGCCTGTATGAACCCACGTATTACGACCGATCCTGAAATCTGTGGTGGCGAGCCGTGCATTGCCGGAACCCGCATCCCGGTTCATACCATCCTAAGCCACCTGGCCGCTGGAGACTCCCAAGAGGGCATCCTTCAGGACTTTCCACGGATAGAACGAGAAGATATTGCAGCTTGTCTGGAGTATGCGGCGTATCTCTGTACTGAGAAGGCGGTAGTGGCGTGAGGGTGGTGGTTGATGAAAACATCAGCCTACGGATCGTTCCTGTTCTTCGTGCCGAGGGCCACGAGGTAATTGCCATTGCAGAGACAGCCGGAAAGGGAACACCAGATTCGGATGGGTGGGAGATTGTGTGTAGACAACAAGCCCTACTCGTTACTCGTGATCATCACTTTACAAATCCACTCAGATACAGTGCTTCCGACAGCTTGGGCATCATTTTCATCCGGCATGGAAATCTGACCTCATCAGATGAGGCTCTTCTCATCCACTCTTTCATCCACAACCACCCTCTTCAGGAATACAGAGGTAAACTTGTAACGCTTTCGCCCGGAGCCATACGAATTCTGTGAAACAGTTGTGCCTTGATTATGTAAGGATATCATTGGAAATGAGCGAAATCATGTTGGCATTTGCCCGATGCACATCCGAATTCATCTCGCGGTATACTCCAGTGCCTGCTGGAAATCCTCATCCTCCAGTTCTGGGAACTCCCGCTTGATCTCCTCCCAGTCCTTGTAGGTGGCAAGCAGTTCCAACACCCGCCGGACCGTCAGTCTCATCCTACGGATGCAGGGCTGACCATTCATCTTGTCCGGGTCTTGAGTAATTCTGTCGAAGAACATGGTATGCGGTTTCCTCTCATGTCTTCTTGATGTCAGTATAGAAGTTTGATGATTAGAAATCACTGCCGTACCACTGTTAGGCTGGGGTATCCTTGTGGATCACCTCGCAAGAGCGATATGATGTGGTCCCACTGGTAGCACTTGCCTCAATAACGGATCCCTTACGAAAGGAAGGCCGGGATGAACAAGCTGATTCAGACCATCGATGTCATCTATCAAAAGCTTCCCTTGCTTCACCGCCATTCACTGAAAGAAACTCCCACCAGATTCGAAATCTGATGCCGTAACGCTCGGATTTTATCGATTATGGGGTCTTCCATCATTTGGTCTCGTGCTGACTGTTCTTTTGACTTTCCATATAGCCTCGTAGCGCCTTATTGATGAGAACTTGGAAAGGTCCCTCCTGCTGTTGGAACCAATCGAGAACATCCATGTCGATCCGGATACTGATCGGTTTCTTTAAGGGACGATAGAACTTTCCCCGTACCCACCCCTCTTCCGCCGACAGATCGGGCGCATCGGGATCGTTTGTGTCGATTTCAGCATCATCCATGGCCTCCAGGGCGTGAAATTCTTCCCGCATTGTAGATGACATGACAGGCATACCTTCGACCCTCTTTAGGAGTTGCTTTCCTCGTAGAGATGATCTCGATTCAGGTGTATAGCTCACTTCCCCTTCCCCTCCGCTTCCCGC
>CAYRBI010000045.1:0-34717 GCA_964422415.1 uncultured bacterium
GTTATCCCTTGCTCAATTGGGATCGAGTCTACCTCTGGGCTGGGGTTCTTCTGGGAGTGCTTTTGGCTGGTTTCTTGTATTATGTGCTGACTCACATACGGTCACGGCTCTCTCGCCGTGAGGCGGCCAGCGGGTATCTGTTAGCCTCGCCCTGGCTTCTGAGTCTCGTTTTCTTTGTGGCCGGGCCAATCATTTGTTCGCTGGTATATAGCCTGTGTGAATATCATGTCCTCACTCCCGCGCGGTATGCCGGACTCGGTAATTATCACCGGATGCTTTACGAGGATGACCTTTTCATCAAGAGCCTGATGAACACACTCTTTTTTACCCTTCTGTATGTACCACTCTCGATCATTGGCGCGATGCTCCTGGCGCTCCTCCTAAATTGCAAGGTGGCCGGTGTCCGTTTTTTCAGGACGGCATTTTATACCCCTTCGGTGGTTTCGGGTGTCGCGGTCTGCGTGCTATGGATGTGGTTGCTCAATCCCGAAAGTGGATTAATCAATCAGTCCCTCTCTTTCTTCGGTATTCAAGGGCCACTCTGGCTCCAAGATAAACACTGGTCCAAGCCCGCGATTGTCCTAATGAGCCTGTGGGGTGTGGGCGGAGGCATGGTGATCTTTCTGGCCGGGCTCCAGGGAATTCCCACGCACTTTTATGAGGCCGCCAAATTGGATGGAGCTGGCTCTTGGCGCTGTTTTCTGCATATCACCCTTCCCATGCTTACACCCACCATTTTCTTCAACCTTATTGTCGGTTTCATTGGTTCCTTCCAGGTCTTCACCCAGGCGTATGTCATGACCGATGGCAAGGGAGGACCCGCCGACTCCACACTCTTCTATGCCCTATATCTTTTCCGCCATGCCTTCGAATATTTCAACATGGGCTATGCCTCCGCCCTGGCATGGGTTCTTTTCGTGGTAGTTTTCATTATCACCATCATTCAAATGGCCGCCGCGAAACATTGGGTATATTACGAGGGAGAGAGCCGATGAGGACCAGTCATCTATCACGGCGACAAATCAACAATACCTTTATCCTCTCTCTCCTTTCCGCCGGTAGCCTGGCCATGTTATTACCTTTCTTTTGGATGATCAGCACATCATTGAAACCCGACGATCAGATATTTTCGAAGGCTTGGATACCGCATCCCATCCAGTGGCGTAATTACATGGATGCGCTCTCCGCGATACCCTTCCTCCAATACCTTTGGAATACACTTTTCATATCCTTCTGGACCATCCTGGGAACAGTATTATCATCGGCGCTCACCGGATATTCCTTCGCGCGGCTTCGTTGGCCCGGACGTGATATCCTTTTCGGCGTGATGCTGGCGACCATGATGATTCCGCCCCAGGTGACCATGGTTCCGGTATTCATGTTGATGCGTAATCTGGGCTGGTTTAACACTTTTCTACCCCTCACAGTCCCACCCTTCCTGGGTGGTTCCGCTTTCTTTATATTTCTCATGCGCCAGTTCTTTCTAACTCTTCCCAATGACCTGGAAGATGCCGCCCGTGTAGATGGTTGTGGAGTGTTACGCACTTTCGCCATTATTATGCTGCCCCAAGTAAAACCCGCTCTCGCAACAGTTGGGATTTTTACCTTCATGGGATCTTGGAATGATTTCATGGGTCCCTTGATCTACCTCTCGGAGGAGCATAAATATACTCTGGCTTTAGGATTGCAATCGTTTCTCACCGAGAATCTTGCGGTCTGGAACCATCTGATGGCCTTTTCGACGGTTCTGCTTCTACCTCTTCTCATCCTCTTCTTTTTCGCGCAACGCTATTTCATTGAAGGAATCACATTGACTGGAATGAAAGCATAAAGGAGGAGTTCCCGTGCCTGTCAAAGCAGTGCTTCATATCATCCCGGGTTCCCATCTCGATTATGGGTGGGCTGCCTCACCGGGCGAATGCTTCGCTTATATTTCCGAAAACATCCGCATGGCGATTGACGATATCACCAGCGATGCCCCTGATTATAAATTCACCATTGAATACGCCATCTTCATGAAGCACTTTTTGGAAATTCATCCCGAATATCTCCCCATCGTCCGGGAACTTGTCAAAGCTGGAAAGATCGAGGTCTGTCCCTCCATGTCGGGATTCATGGAGCAGTTTCTGGATGGTGAGATGGTCATTCATGAATTGGTACGGGCGAAGGAATGGATTCGTGAGACACTTGAAGTGGATCCCATTACCGCGCAACACACCGATCTCCCCGGACATATTATTCAAATCCCCCAATTCCTGAGTGGCGCCGGGATCAAGAACTTCGCTTATTCACGTTATCATCCTCCCATTCCATTGCATATCTGGCGTGCTCCCAATGGCTCCGAGGTCATCGCTTGTTGTCACCGTCATGGTCCGATAGATAAAGGCCCTTGCTCTTGGGAGGGGTATGGCTGGGGTTGGGTCCGTTTTGTCAATAACGACGACATGGAGGTGGTGTATAAAGATCTCCCCTCTGATATAGAGGAAAGTCTTGCGGTGTGGCCTGATCCATCCCAACCCGTTCTCATGGGGTGTGAATCCGACCTCCAACCACCCGAACCCAAGATGTTGGACCGCATTCAAGCCTGGAATGACCGTAACCCCGAAGCCCACATTCACGTCAGCACTATTTCTCAGTTTTTCGGGAATGTCCGTCGTGAAGGCCTCCCAGTTTTCCAAGGTGAAGCCCCCTATGCCTTCTTTGCGCTGCCTTCCATTTATCTCACAAGCGCCCTCGAAATGCGCCGCGCTGAAAATGCACTCACGGCAGGGTCCAAATGGTCTGTGTTTCAACAACAACTGGGAATGTGCAAGGCGCAATCCCAGCGTCTCCTAAAGGCCAAAGACTCACTTGCACTTCCGCATGATCATAATACGGGTGGACGCCGTGGCGAAGTCAACGACCTGGAACGATACAAGGATGCGCTCCATGCCCGGCTAGAGGGAGAGTCCATTCTCCAGGAATCAGCCATGGCAATAACGGTCAACATCGATTACAAGCATCAACCCAAGGACAGTTATCCGATTGTTGTTTTTAACAGCCTTTCCTGGAACCGGACCGATGTAGTTGAGACCTATGTGGAACTCCCTATGTCCGGAGTCAAGAGTCTCATCCTGAACGACTCCAAGGGAAAATATATTCCCTGCCAGATTGTGAAGACAGTTGACTCCGAGGTTCACAATTGGTCGCGAGTCTACCTGGTGTTCGTGGCCCCAGATGTGCCCGCCAATGGTTATGCAACCTATTATCTGAAACCTTCCAAGGACGATACTACAATACCATCGAACCTTTCCATTTCGTCCAACCGGATTCAGAACTGCTCTTTTGACGTCCGTATTCGAGATAACAGCATTAGTAATATATTCTGGAAGGATAGGCAGCTGATTGGAAAAGGTGGCCGTCCGTTTAATGTTCCCTACATGGTCGAGGATAGGATGGATAATACAGAAGCGCCACCTTGGGCAATTGAGGATAATTACACTGGACGTGTGTGGACAGGAAAGATTACCAAGACTGAAGTCATTGAGAATGGTCCTGTCCGTGCCATTCTGCGTTTCCATGGTAAGGTTGGAAAGACTACATTTAGCCAGGATGTGATTTTGTACGATAGTCTGGAACGAATTGATCTTAAGCACACTCTGAATTACAAAGCCACTATGCACACCCAGACACGTGTGTCGTTACCTCTTGATGTTCCCAAGGCAATGGTAACTTATGAGTCACCTTATGGAACCGTCCGTCTCGGTAAGGATGAAATGCAAGGTACCTTCCGGGGACACGGTGAACGCTGGGTACAGAAATGGATCGATCTTTCTAATAGCGGCTTTGGAATTACACTGGCCACACGTCATATTTCCCATGTTCTATCCGAATCCGGTGTCGAACCAATACTCGCTCGTACTTCAATAGATTGTGGCACTCTATTCCACTACACAGAGCAGGATCACCGTTATATCTACGAACATTCAATCACACCTCATGATCATAATTGGAAACACGCTGGCTCCCACCGGGCTGGATGGGAACTCAACAGTCCTCTGTATTCCTGCAACATGACCACCTGCTTTCCGATTAAGCCAATCCGTAGAACCCATGCTTTACCTGAACAATACTCCTTTTGGTCGATCCATGCGAATAATGTCGTCATCACTTCCATCTCTCCTTCCAAGGAGGATGGTTGCATTTCAATCCGCTTGGTCGAATATCAAGGAATATCAAAGAATGTTTTAGTTACTACACCCTGTGCAATTCAGTCAGCCGAGGAAGTCAATTTCCTTGAGGAGAAGACTTCAGATGTCACAATTGGACCGAAAGGGATTTCATTTACTGTCAATAAATATGGTATCCATACCCTCAAGGTGAGACTTGTACAATGACATCACTATTCCTTTCTATATTCACACAACTTTCATTCTTCGCCTTGAGCGGATTGGTCCTTTCATCCGCATTTTCCAATCCCAATAGTATTCTTTACTCCTTTTCAGATGGAAATTGGAAAGGAGATGCGTGTACGATTGGAGGTCTAGATTCCGGTGAGCTTGGAGACGAGGCATGTCTGGTCGTTTCCGGGAATGGAGAAATGGGCTATCCCAATTCTTTGGAGATCAACGTGGATCTTCCACGCGATCTCTCCCATCTCCCTGTCGTTGTCTTTGACATTGGTGTCCGTTCGAATTCCATGCAGACTACAAAAGGCACACTCTCATGGGATGGTGTACTCGTAGCTGTTATCGATGCCTCTGGTTCTAGTGAAGAACTCAAAGTGATTCATCAGGATATTTCTCCAGGAACTCTCAATCTTTTACAAGGCCCCCATACTATTCGTATTTCCGCCGAGGACACATCCAATCAATGGGACTATTTGGAAATTGACGCCCTTCGAGCAGGTCCCCCCTTTGAACCACCCTGCGGTGGAGGACATCTGCTACCCTTTGAAATTCTTCCCCTGGGTAATGCTAATTGGCGTGGTGATGGAGGAACTTGGGGAGGACTTGACCGCGACACCGATCTTGCATCGGACAAAGCGGCAGTGATTGTTCAAGCAGGTTCCATTGAATTTCCCTCTACTTTTAATCTTCCTGTCAATCTCTCCATGGATTTCTCCGCTCACCCGGTAAAAGTCACTATTGGTTACCGAAGAAATCATCGTATGTCTCATCAAGGTCAACTATTATGGGACACAAAACCTCTGGCTGTATGCACACCCTATATGGATCAACAAGAATTGAATGGCCGTGACTCAATTCTTGCGGAGCAATTTGTTCTATGTAATAAGGGAGAATTCAATTTTACACCAGGAGAACACATTCTCTCCTTTTCGGTCTCCGCCACTGAAACACCCAAATCCATGTTCCAAGTAGACTCTCTTTTGCTTGAAGCATCGTCCGAGCTAGTACCAACCTCATCCATCTATCTGGATGAATGGTCTCTCTATGCCTGTCCAACCATGGGAGATATCGAAAGAGCTGCTCTGGATCATTTTCTGAAAGCCGCACAATCTCTGGGAGCAGCAGATTTCAAGGTACTCGATTCCACTCCTGAAAGCTCAAAGCCATCATTCATCATTGGAACTGCAAATAATGATTCGAATATTCTTAACCTTTTTCATTCTATTCCAGAATTCTCCAGTTTGTTCAAAGATCTTAAACCTTTTCAACGTAATGAATGTTACCTGATTTCCCAACCCGATTCCAAGAGAATCTATGCATGTGGTAATGAACCTTTGGGAACCGTATACGCAATTTCCGATCTCGAATTACGTCTCCGCCAAAAGGAAGGACGAGTCTATCTTGAATTTCCTTCAACTTCTGGTGCACACAAAGGATTCATGATCTTTGAAAAGCCTGCCATCGAAGTTCGTGGTGAGTACATGAATATCGGCTACAATCATATGGGGATCACTCCCCATGAATGGGATCAAGAACGTTGGCACACCTATATCGACCTTCTGGTCATGGCCCGCCTTAATCACTTTTACTTTTATATTTGGAACGATGTTTACAATCTTTATCATGGCTCTATTCATAGCAAGGAACCTCTCAATCAGACACTCCATGAGAATGTCCGCGATATGATACAGTATGCTCACAAGCGTGGTCTTCAAGTCACCTATATGATGTGTCCAACATATTTTCCCAATGATGTCTGGAGCGCTCATCCAGAAATTCATGCTGAGATAGAATATGTCGACCATGGTTTTCCCGCTGTTTGCCCTCAGGCTCCAGGCGCCTGGGATATGATGAAAGATATTGCACTCAATGAGATGAGGTGGTTCTCCGAAGCTGACGCGCTTCAAATTTGGTTTTACGATCCAGGTGGATGCTGGTGTACCAAGAATGGATGTAAAGATCACCAGGCGGAAATTCTCGCGCGTCAAGTCAAGGAATTTTATGACTTATTTCGGACACTCAATCCCAACGCAGCTATAGAATACAATTATTGGCCAGCCTGGCTCTGGGAAGATCGACTAGGAATCAAATACCGTGAGGATTTATGTGGTAGAATTCGTGATTTACTCGGTCCAGAATATATTCAAGCAACCGCTGTCGGATCCTCCGACAATAATGTAACTCTTCCGATCCAGGAAACAAAGCAAGGATTCCTGGGAACAGCATTTATCTTCGGAGCCAATCCCGAAAGCGGTTACGATTTCCTTATTCCGCACTTAACCTACATGAGGGAGACCGCGCAGCGTATTAGAGATTCAGGCGTTAATGGTGCTTTCGGTCATCGTTTGGAGGCCTGGACGCGTTATCCCGCCACTTTCTTTATGGGTCAATATCTTTGGAATCCAGACCAACATGCCGAAAATATCGTCCAGCTATACTCAAATTGGCAAACTGCCAACCGCTCTACTGGTATCTTATTGGCAGAGGCAATTCTCTTCCTTGATCAATTCACATATGAAGGCGCCAATGCTCTCATCGGCGGACGAATGCAACGACTTACTGATATCGCATTTTCTTGTATTCCAGAATCGCATCGGGAATTGATCGAGTATTTTCCAGCCATGATGGGAGCTCTTGCGGTAATCGGAAGATCCGAGGGAATTGAAGATAACGCATCCCTCTCGACTTTAGCCGATGAATTTGGCACGGTATTGCGTAAATCCCACACATTTGTCCCCTTGTCGAATGATCAGAATTACCTCTTCACCAAATATCGATCCTATCTCTTAAAGGGATGGAAGAATTCCGCTTTTTGATTCGAATATAGTTTCTTAATTGGAGGCCACACGGTGCGAACACTACTATCAAATCAAATTAGAAATTCAATTATCATTGCTATTCTTCTTCCTCTTTCATTCATAATGTCTCACGCCATTGATTTGGAAGTCTACCAAATAAAAAAGGCGGTCTGGCCAAACAATCCGGCAAACTTTATCCGGTCTACAACCTCGGATAAAGCAATAGACATTACCATGGGAATTGGATCTACAGGTGATCTCGGATATGGCCTGACCGGAATTTCCATGCAGGTTCCCTCGAATCTTGTTATCAGTGCCACGGTCTCCGGTACTATTAAGCCAATGGACCAAAATGCTTTTATAGGTTTTATCGTAGATTATCATACTCCTTCAGGGTTCATCAGACGTACAGCATTCACAATAGGCGCAATACCTGAAAGGCGGGATGACTATTCTCCCATCTGGGGGAAAGGATCCATTCCAGATTCGATTAAGCCAGCACGATCAATTGCACCCGATAAATACGAACTTGATCTCGCATCAGATGCTCCTATCGGATGGGATAATATCATCTGGCTAAATGGAATCATTGAAAACACCGGAGCCAATACTGAGTTTCACATGCACCTTGATGGAACACGAATGATTCCCGATACTAAGTCCTCCATTATCAACACTAACCAACCTATATCGGTAATTGATTGGAAGGTCATTCCAATCACCGGACGCAAACTTTTTCATGGTCCTTTAAATGATGCCGAATCAAAAGCTCTTGCTGTATTCACTTCACATACCTCTCTTTCTCTTCCCAGTGACTCACTCGACAACCTGACTGATACTCAACGGAATACTCCACTTCTCGTCATTGGAAAATATGAAGATCTCAAATCCCATTTCGAGAATCTCTCAGACTCATGGTTCCAATTACTGAAAGATACGACTCCCTGGAAACAAAAGCAAGGATATCTTCTCAAATACTACCCTGCTAAAGATCTCCTGATTGCTGTAGCTGACGGCTCTCTCGGATTAATCTACGCAATTTCTCATCTTCAGAGGAGTATCGTGGACAGTCCCGAACCTGGTATAGCTCTCGAATCTTTCGAGATGCTTGAAAAACCTAATACGGAAGAGCGTGGCGTATATATCAACATCGCTTATGGACTCTCTTGTGGGCCAATAACCACGGACAATTGGAATGAGGCCGATTGGGAACACTTTATCGATGAGGTGGTTTTATCACGCGCCACATTCTGGTCTTTTTACCTTTGGACAGAAACTGAATTCCTTTATCCTGACTCTACCATGGGTGAATATATTTCCAGAAATGAACATCTTTTCAAGATGCTCACTCATGCAATTGATTACACACATAAACGTGGATTACGCTCGGTATTTCTGTTCACACCCACAAACATTCCCGCAGATATGGTTAGCCGTCATCCAGAATGGGCTTGTCAACTCGAATACACCAATAATGGCGGAATCTGTTCGCATAAACAAGCTGCATACGAGATGGTTAAATTGACGCATCAATATGAGATGGATTACTTTAAGAACGTGGATGAATTCGATATCTCCTTCTATGATCCAGGTGGATGCATGTGTTCAGAATGCCGCAACCGTGACACTCAGTTGCAGCAACTTCTGAAGCAGATTAATGACTTTTCCAACTATACTTGGAATTCAAATTCTCAAATACGATTTGGATTTTGGACTTGGGCAGTTTGGCGGTATGAACGGATTCACCAATATTCAATGAAGGACCTTCTTCTTCCTGAAGTCGCCAAAATCGTCAAAGGACGTGAAAACCAGGTTATCGTCATTGATAGTTTCCATGGCGATACAGGTAGTGTTCCCTATTTCGAGGAGGCCAAGAGGCAGGGTTTCCGTACAAGCAACTTCGTTTATCAAACCAATATCGAAGATGGTAATGTATTTATGCTTCCCCTTTTCGACTTCCAAAGAAAATGGGCTACCATGAGTCAAGAACTTCATCTGGATGAAAACTTCCTCATGATCATGGAGGTCAAATCAAAATATCCCATGGCTCATTTCGGTTGTGAGTTCTTTTGGGATGCCGCCCTTACCAAAGATAAAATCGCGGAACGATATTCACTCCAACTGACTGGCAATCTTGAGGCAACACGTCTACTTCAAGAAGGATTTCTTAAGATGGATGAGTTGACTTACTCTGGTGTAATTGGAACAAATAATCCACTTCAACTCGCACAACAAATTCGAGCTTGTTTTGACAAGGGTATCCACGCACTTCCAGAAGACCGGCAGGATCAGTTGAAATATTTACATACCACTGCCAAGATATACCAGATTCTGGTACATGCTTCCACACCACGTATAGAAAAGGATGCTGCCGCGCTCCAGAAAGACCAAACAGAATATATGTCCATTCTCCGGAGCGATCCCATGTTCGAGTATTTCGCTAATAGCCGCGGGGAAGCCTTCTTCGACCGTTTGGTTGGTTGGCTTTCGAATGGCTTCAAGCAGGGATACTATTAATGAATGCAATCAGCCTAGAACCTTGTCATCAGGTATACAGGGAACTGACTATGGCTTCAGACAACAATTCGTAGTCGATATCCTACTGGATAATTAATACTTGTCCTGATTGAGGACCTCTCTCTATCGTATTATATCAGCGGTGCCCTAAGCGTTCCTCAACCCGCTCGATAATTGTGCGTAGAGCCTGTATCCGGGCATGGAGCTTGCAGTTTCCCTCGAGGATTACCCAGGGGGCATAAGTGGTACTCGTCTTTTGCAGCATATCAATGACTGCTTCCTCATATTGCGGCCATTTATCCCGGTTACGCCAATCCTCCCCAGTAATCTTCCAACGTTTGTGTGAGAGGCTTTGACGTTCCTTGAAACGCCGTAATTGTTCATCGGGATTGATGTGTATCCAAAACTTGGTGATAATGGTTCCGAAGGACCACAGTTGCTCTTCGAACTCATTAATTTCCTGGTATGACCGCAACCATTCCCCGGGGGTACAAAAACCCTCCACCCTTTCCACCAGCACACGCCCATACCAACTTCTGTCAAAGATGCTAATGTGTCCAGCCTTTTGAAGAGGATTCCAGAAACGCCACAAAAAATGATGATTGAGTTCACTTTGACTGGGAGCGGCGATCGAGGTGACCTTGTATCCGCGTGGATCGAGTTTCTCTGTAACGCGGCGGATATTCCCCCCCTTCCCCGCCGCATCCCATCCTTCATAAACTATCACCAAAGGAACTCGCCGGTGAAAAAGCTCGAATTCCAGCTCCCTCGCACGTACTTGCAGGCGTGGTAACTCTTGACTGTATGCTGTCCGTTCAATCGTCTTGGTGAGATCAACACGGTCTAAAATGGTCGGTTTGGGATGTTTATCTGGAGGAACATAACGGCTTTTCCTCCGTGAAATCGTTTTCGATGTCTGAAGAGCTGCCTCCAGTGCATGTAAAACCGTACGGAACACTTTGACTGTCGCAAACCGGGGACAGTTGGATTCAACAATAGTCCACGACGCGAAGTGGGGCGAGGCACTCTGCAGCATTTCTTCAACACATCGTGATAGCCATACATAATTCTTAGTGAGTTTCTGATCCTCTTTATTCACCTGCCAAGCCTCGGTGGGATCCTTGAGTATCTTCTTCACTCGTTTGTGTTGTTCCGTCTCGCTGATATGAAGAAAGAACTTGAGAATGACTGTTCCGCTGTCACTCAATTGCCGTTCAAATTGGATGATCTCACGGAAGACTTGTGGAACATCTTTATTCCGTATGCGTTTGAAGAACCGGTCGGCTAGTACAGTCCGGTACCAGGACTGGTCAAACAGCGCAAAATGACCCTTCTCGGGTATCTTTATCCAGAAACGCCAGAGAAATGGCCTGAGCTCCTCCTCGGGAACAGGCTCTGTGATGAGGTAAGTCTGCATCCAGCGCGGATCCAGACACTCCACCAGACGGGAGATCATACGTCCCTTGCCACTTGCCTCCCATCCCTCGAAAACAATTAAGACCGGAATCCCCGCTTGACGAATCTGGTGCTGGACCTGTATGAGACGATTCCGGAGAGGAGGAAGATCTTGTTCATAACGCTGCTTATCAATGGTTTGCGAAAGGTCCACCTGTTCAAGCATCATCAGCCTCCCGTGCCCATAGGATGACCATAAATACAATCCTCTTTATAAATTATATGCCAAATCTCAGGTGAATATACCCATTATTTTACATTGAGATCATTTATCATCAAACAGATCACTTTATCTGCCAACATATCAATAGCATGATCAAGCCGGCATAATCCACGATTTGGCCGCCATTGAGATCATCGGCGAGATCATTTTTACTAACAGTCCATTGAAAAACTCGTCGTTCTGTTGGCACCGTGGATTCCCGCCTTCGCGGGAATGACGATTTTCAAGGGATTTCGTCTATTCTGTCATTCCCGTGAAGGCAGGAATCCACGGTTTCGCTCTTTTTCAACAGGCTGCTAAGCCTCGAGGTTGACAATATACATACCCTCCGCGCCAAGCAGCCTTTGTGATCCTTCCAATACCGGATCACCGCTTGCTCGGACAGAGGAGTCACCACTTTCCCCTTACGATCTCCTGCAAGTAGTCAATGTCCATCGCCTGCTGCGCCAAAATCTGCTATAAGCGGTTACTCTCTTACTCCAGTTCATATATCCGTGACAACTCTGTCTGGCTCACCCCTCCATAAAGTAAACACAACCGGTAGATCGTCGCCTCACTCACTCTTTCTCACGCACCATCTCCGCAACCCCTTTACCGCTCTCGACCTCCTCCAACATCCTGACTTTCTGCTCCTCGCTGTACCTTTGCTTCTTCATCGAATTCTCCTACCGCGCTGGGGTATCCTGCTTTTCGAAGTGTTCGAGTAACCAGCGGCAATTCATGACCTTCTCAACCAAATCCAAGGGCAGGTAAAAATACTGACAGGAAGGCTCAAAACCGATCCGGGAGTCCTCCCGCACGAGTGAAAAGAGCTGGTGAGCCAAGTTCATCTCAGACCTTAATATCTGTTTGATTTCAGATATCAAACGATGGCGTTCTTCAATGATCAGTGTGCCCGAGCCTTGTGCAAGGGCATCGCGGGCAGCAACATAACGCGCCTGGTTGGCTACCGATTGGAAGTGAATGGCGGCCGCTTGGGCGTAACGTAGATCAGCCCGGACTACAGATTGTCTATCGGGAGGAGTCTTTTCAACCGCCTGGCGCAACTCGTCAAGGCCGGGTTGCCAACCCTGGGCGATCTTTTCGAACTGTTCTGCAAACACCGTCGGTGGGTAGGGGCCACGCCAACCTTCTACGTCATCATAAGGAATACCCCACATGGTAGCCTTGTAACCTGTGTTGGTAAGATAGAGTGGATTGGCTGGACCCACCTGGACTGGCGAGGTATAAACAACACTGATATGAAAGGGGTACTCGCGAAAGGCCTCGCTCATGCAAGTCCACGCCTTCCGGGCAGAGGAGGCTCCCTCAGGCCCATACCGTTCCTGAGCAATTTCATTCAAGGTCTCATCGATTCCAAGCGTGGGGATACGACTGAATCGCCGCGCAAAATCGATGTTGGGAGAGGGATAGCCGCCCATGGTCCAGCCGATGAGCATGGCATCCAGCTTTTCCACTGCCAATAAGTTATGACAATGCTCCGCTACGAGGTTCATGACTGGAAGATACGGGATACTCGCAATCTCGCAGGTGTTATTGAACTGGATTTCTGCACCAGTCTTCAAGCCAGCTTCCCGGGCAGCTTTCCAGTGCGCCATCGAACGCGGCCCTGGACCGACCGCGGAGATCGAATACTCCCCCACGGTGGATTTGATACCGCCCCGTTCAATGGGCAGATTCCATTCACTCACCGACATCAGCGTAATTAATGGGGGGAGATGAGCAATCAATTCCCGTGCATCCCCATGTCCACGCCACCCCCAGTCTGACACCAACACCTTGGCTTGGGGATTACCGCGATGAACTCCCTCCTCAAGGGTGGCAACCACCTCCGTGATAATGTCGGTATCGCTCCGTGTCTTGCAATGCGGGCAGGCGCCCCAAGCCCCATGCGAGGCGCAATTGGTTAAGTTTTCCGAGGCTGTAATCGCGTAGATCCCACCCAGACCAGGTACCTCACGAAAGACACATGCAAGGGCATCTTCCATCCACTGGCGAACCGCCGGATGAGAGGTGCACAACGCGGTGAACTCGCCCTCCTGCACTCCTCCCATCTCTGGACGGTTGGCAAAGAACGCGGAAGGCATCGCCCGTGGCTCGTTCATATAGAGAAAAACACGGATGCCATACCTCCCCGCCCGCTCTACGAGAGAACGGAGATTGACCAAACGTTGTTCGTAACCGGCACCAAACTCAGGGAAAGTTGATCCACCCGGCGCCAAGTCCCGCAAAAGAACATGAATCCAGACACCGTTAATCCCCACGGCGGAAAGCTGTTGCAGCAATCCATCGGGATAGGGATTCAATCCGGGATTCGATAACGGATCGCCATACACGGCCACATATGAATACACAATTCTTTGGCAGGGAGCTGGATCTTGGCCTTTTGTCTCATTCCCATCTCTTTTCTCGTCATTCCCGCGAAGGCGGGAATCCACGGCGCCTTCTCTTTTATTCAAACTGTCAGGAAGCGGAGACGGATTGTTCAGCTGCCGGACAAAATCAAAGCGTGATTCACAGGGACCGCGTAATTCATCACCAAATTCCTCGGCAACCACACGCCGAATCTCAGCCGCACGGACTTTTTCCGCCTCGGTGGGCGGTTGATAACGGATTGGCTCACAAGCAGGCTTCAGTGAGCCAAGTTTAATCCACAAAAAGTCCTCCTCCCGGAGCATGACAGCTAGCCGTTCAGGTGTCATCTCAAGAAGCTGCAACAGTTGCTCATAGGGCAAGAGGTGCCAGTTACGTCTGATCAGAGTGATGTAGCCGCGTTCGCGCATGGCAGGTAAAACGAGGGGGTCCCGGGGTAAACCCATCGACTCCGCCAGGTCCCTGACCTCTTCAGAGGAGGCTCCGATGATCTCCGCCAGTTTCACCGGTTCGACAGCATTCCAGTTCCGCCAGATAAATTCATGAACACGGCCGGGGAAATAGAGGCTCCGGATACATGCTGGAGAAGGTCCAGCCGGGAGAACCACTTCCTCAGCGGACATCACACCCGGCCAGAACAGGAGGAATGTGCAGGCCCAAGTGATATACGAAGAAGTGATAAATCTGTAATTCTCTGGAAGAAGGGTTTGGGGAAATCCAACTGGAACAACACGCATTGTTTTCATCAACCTCTCTCTTGTCCTAAGAATGAAAAACACCACCACAGACACCCACCGCAGAGATTGTAGAGGATATGTTGGATGTGGGAAGTGACTTTGTGATACATTTGAATGTTGAGGAGAACCAACCGGAGAGCGCATTATTTTCCCAACTTGTTTTTCTCGCCTGGTTGTAAGAGAATGGCCTCATTGCAAATCGGGGTGGACAAAAAAAGAGCAGCAACCAGAGCTCCTCAAGAGTCCTCCACCTGATCGTTCACATGAGGATAGCCTATGAACATCAATGAAAAGGCACTCTCCATGGCCACGGATCTTTGCCATAGGCTCAAGGAGATCCTTGGCGAGAACCTGAACTCGTTCGCCCTTTATGGGAGCGCCGTGCGTGGCGACATGGTTCCCGATCTCTCTGATGTGAATGTCCTGATTATACTCAATCACTCCTCTCCGGAGGCACATCGTACCATCGCGGGGATTCTCAATGAATTTCCAATGATTTCCCCTTTCATTCTTTCCAGGTGGGAACTCCCCCACAGCAGGCGTGTTTTCGCGGTCAAGTTCAGCAGCATTGGCCGTCATTACAAAGTCCTTTTGGGCGATGATCCACTCGCGGATTTCGGACCATCCCAAGCACTATTATCTTTCCTCCTGGAACAGTCCATACGCAATCTGAGGCTCCGTCTGAAAAGAGACTATATTCGCTTTGCATCTAATCCTGCCCGGTACCGGCAGGTTCTTTCCAATCAAACTGCATCGCTGTTTGTGTCGCTCTCCGAGGTGTTGAGGAGCGCCGGCATTGAGGTTCCCTCCAGCCGCCAGAAACGGCCCGAAGTGATTGGGAAGGTTTTTCGAACGGAGGCCTCGGTTCTTACGGATCTCCTGGCACTCCGCGGTACACAAAAGCAGCTTTCGGAAAATGAAGCATTCGAGTACCACGCAAGGTTGTTCTCACTCCTATCTTCCGCATTGGAATGGATCAAAGAGCGATGGCCACAGGCGACCGAGATTCAGTGAATTTTATGCGGTGCCCCATATGCCTGGGGCGGCATCAGACTATCCCTGGTCTAGCCCCCGACGCCGAGGTTCGCTGCAATTACTGTGATCGGACGAGCCGTTGGTCGTCTTGGTTGCCCGCCCATGATCTTCCCACTGACTCGTCTTCCAGTGTTCCGAAGGTTGGCGATGGTCCTTTGTGGCGGAGTCGAAAGATACAAGGTTTGTGCATCCTCCTTTTTCTTATGGCGTGGGGGTATACCAGTTACCTCTACATGGCTTCCTTGAATGGACCGCAATTCCTGCGTTACTACGCTGTCGTCTTCGGATTAACCTGGTTTGGTTCTTTGGTGGCCCGGGATGTGTGGGGTGAGGAATGGATCTACAGCATTATTCCGTGCATCTTCTATGAGGGGGTCGGGGTAATTCGATTGATCACTGGGATGATGTCCGGGATGCATAGATTCACCTTGATGTTGGTGATGATGGCGATCGGGGGTTGTATCTTCTTTCTACGCGTCAAGAGCGGTGGTGGAGGGTATGGCCTGGGTGGATCGTGTGCCATCGGAGGGTGTGGAGGAGGTGGTGGTGGCGGAGGCTGCGGGGGAGGTGGTTGTGGAGGAGGTTGCGGTGGTTGTGGGGGGTGAAGAGTTACCTTTGAGGGCCTCGGTCCGCAAGGATTTCCCATGGGGCAATCCTTTTCATCCCAGAAACCTTCTTCTCCAATGGCACATCACAGAACACTGCAACGGTCATTGCCGGCACTGTTATCAAGATGCTTCTCTTTGTCCCCCCGATCTGCCTTTCACAGATCTCATTTCAATCCTGGATCAGTTTCTGGCACTCTTGGATTCTCTTGATCAGAAAACTAGCGACGGAAAGACGAAAGCCCACATCACAATCGCTGGTGGTGAGCCCTTCCTTCACAAAGATTGCCTTGATCTACTTGATCTCTTGGCGGTACACAGTCAACAGTTTTCCTTCGCGATTCTTACTAATGGCACCACCATCGACTCACGCCTGGCACGATATCTGGCCCGCTTGCGTCCTCGATTTGTTCAAGTCAGTGTGGATGGTGGACAGGAAACACACGACCGGGTGCGTGGTTCTGGAAATTTCGAGAAGGTTTCGGATGGGGTCAAACATCTTGTCCGGGCCGGGGTTCCCACTTTCATCGCATTCACCGCGCACCATGATAACTATCATGAATTTCCCCAAGTAGTCCGCCATGCCTGTCATCTGGGCGCTACCCTAGTATGGGCAGACCGCTTCCTCCCACTGGGAGAGGGCGGGATGATGCGGGAGCTTGTGCTGTCACCCGAAGAGACCAGAGAATTCACACACATTGTGGCTTCATCCAGATTATCCAGATGGTCCCGTCTCCGCTGGCGGACAAGGGTTGCGGCTCGCCGTGCCCTGCAATTCTTGGGAACCGGAGGTAAACCCTACTCCTGTCAGGCAGGATCCACCTTATTGACAGTAATGTCCAACGGCGACCTTGTACCCTGCCGGCGTATGCCAATCGTCATGGGCAATCTACTTCAGCAGCGGCTTATTGACCTGTACCAGAGTCATCCAGTCCTCCACTCGCTTAGGGAGCCAGGAACTGTCATTGCTGGCTGTGAAAAATGCCAGCATTCAACTTACTGTCGCGGGGGACTCCGATGCCTTTCCTATTCACTCCACGGAGATCCTTTCAAAGCGGATCCTGGCTGCTGGCTGGCGGACACCACGACGGCAGAAATTGTAGAGTAGTCCCGTTTTTTTTCTGAAAATGAAAAAACGAAATAGAACCTCTGAAAATAGTCATTCCTGCAGAAGAGGCATCCACTGTGCCACCACAATATCGAGTTTGTTATTAGGCTGGAAGAGGTGATATTGTTATTTATTATAAATGACAGTTGGTAATCTGTTTTCCATATACGATCACAAATACCAGTTTTCCAAGGGCTTCACGACATTTCCTCGGATGATTCCATTCACAGCCTGATCCAGTTGATGAGCATCCCCTCTCAATATGCAAATATGGGTTGCAGATATGGTGAGGAGATCAGTGTTTCTCAAAGAAGTGATTCAATAAATATCGCCGAGAATTTGTGAAGATTGAATCGATGAACTACCATCATCTGTACCTTATATTGAGTTAAGGATGGTGGATTTGCATCCTATTGCGGTCATCTTTCCATTCAGCTCAACATCTTCAGTGTGGAACCTCACAACAATCTGCTGATATAATTACAAAAATACTATTGGTCTGCTTCCCAGTGTGAGGCCAACTACTCCAATGTCAACACCTGACAGGTGAGAGAGATCGATAAGAAGAAAGATGATAAAAAACAATAACCAAGTTTCTCAACATCCCATGGTATATCCTTCGACGCATGACTATTTTTCTGTGCATCAATAATTCTGGAGTGTACTATATACTATAAAGAGACGCATCGAGTACGGAGGACATACCTTGAGGAGTGAAAAACCGGAAACACAACGAAATCGTACACACATCCTGTGGATGTTCGGATGGGTTATTCTTATTTTGACCGTCGGCCTGCTGTTAACTTGGTGGATGGTGCAGGGGGCTGACGGTGAGCTGCGTAACAACCTGCTGCGAGAAACGCAACTGGTGGCTGAGGCGGTTCATTTTGAAGGCATCATGACACTCACAGGTAGTGAAGCCGACTTGGAAAACCCATGCTACCTGCGGCTCAAGAAACAGTTAGCCTATATCAAGCAGGCCAATGACAAATGCCGGTTCATCTACCTAATAGGCCGCAAGAACGATAGTACTCTCTTCTTTTTAATTGACAACGAGTCGCCAGATACTGAGGACTACTCTCCTCCCGGCCAGACCTATGAAGAGGCGACAGAAGCATGCCAGAACATCTTCGATACAAAGAAAGGAATCGTTGAGGGCCCTGAAAACGACCGCTGGGGTACTTGGATTTCCGCTCTGGTACCACTCCAACACCCACATACGGGTGAGTTGATCGCCGTGCTGGGAATGGACATAGCCGTAAATACCTGGAAATGGGACATCACCCGCGCTGCACTCCCCGCCATACTACTCACACTGGCTCTGGTAACGATCCTGCTGGCCGAGATGGCCTTAGGCAAGATGCAGCATCTTGAACTGGCTCTGACGGTTGCGATGGGTCTAGCCCTAACCCTTTTCGCTGCATGGACAGCCCACCAGAAGGAGAGTCATGCCAATAGCGAGGTCTTTGCTCAATTGGCGGCAAGCCAGACAACGGCGGTAGCCGAAAGAATCCGTATCCTTCGAGACATTGAACTCGAGGGGTTGGCACATTTCTTTGAAGGATCAGAAAACGTCACCAACAAAGAATTCCAACTGTATGTGGAACACTTAACGAAGATTCCGGAGATCCAAGCCTGGGAGTGGATACCGGCGGTGTCGGCGGCAGACAAAGCTCACTTTGAAGCGGAGGCCCACATAGCAGGCTTGAAGGACTTCACAATCTGGCAGAAGGACGCATTGGGCCAACGCATGCAGGCCACCGGCCGCGAATGGTATTATCCCGTCTTCTGTGTGGCACCCTTGGCGGGCAACGAGAAGGCTCTGGGTTACGACCTCGGTTCAGAATCCCTGCGACGGGCGGCCCTAGAAGAGGCAGAGCGTACCAGTTTGCCAACCGCCACCGACCCCATCACTCTGGTGCAGGAGACAGAGAATCAGAAATCTCTGCTCATCTACCAGGCCGTTTTTAACAAGGAGCAGCCCGGCGGTCTGCGTGGCTTCGTCATGGCCATCTTGCGTATGGGAACTTTGCTTAAAAGCACGGGGCAGGACAAGCCAACACTGATGGGAATTTCACTCCTTCGAGGTACAGGCGTTCCCGAGTCACTTGCTTCGGACTGGGCTACAGACAGTCCCCCATCCACGAGCCTGTCTTTTACTCGCCCAGTTATGGCTTTCGGGAAGACCTTCACTGTGACCGCCTACGCTGGCCCGAAGTTCCTTAACCTCCATCCGGCCCATGCCGGGTGGATCGTGGCCATGACGGGACTGTTACTCACTGCGGCGCTTGTGTTCGTACTTGTCATGGTCCTACGCCGCCGCCTGGAACTGGAGCGGTTGGTTGCCGTTCGCACTGCAAATCTGCAAGAGAGCGAGAAGCGCTTCGATCAGTTGGCAGAGCAGAGCCGCACCATTACCTGGGAGATCGATGTGGATGGTCTCTATACCTATGTCAGTCATGTTGTAGAAGAAGTTATTGGTTACCAGCCAGAAGAACTCATCAATAAAATGCACTTCTATGATTTCTTCCCGGAAGATAAACGTGAGTTATTGAAGGACAGGGCATTTGAGATGTTAGCACGCAAAGAAACCTTCCGGGACCGGGAAAACTGCATGCAAACAAAGACGGGTAATATCATCTGGGTGAGTACTAACGGAATCCCCGTATTCGATGAGCATGGTGGCTTGACCGGGTACCGTGGCAGTAATACCGACATCACCGAACGTAAACAAGCTGAGGATCGTTTGGTTCAATATGCCGCTGAAATAGAGGAAAAGAACCTTGTGATTGAGTCCGCCAGAATGAAATCCGAGGAGGCGAATATCGCCAAGAGCGAATTTCTAGCCAACATGAGCCATGAAATACGTACTCCCATGAATGGGGTCATCGGTATGACCGGACTGCTCTTGGATACCGAACTCGACACGGAACAACGGCGCTACGCTGAAATCGTGCGTTCCAGCGGTGAATCATTATTGGGTCTGATCAACGACATCCTCGACTTCTCCAAGATCGAAGCCAAGAAGCTCAGCTTGGAAACGCTGGATTTCGACTTATTGAGCTTACTCGACGACTTTGCGACCACATTGGCCATACGTGTCCAGGAGAAGGGTTTGGAGCTGCTCTGCAGCATCGATCCAGATGTACCTTCGCTGCTGAGAGGCGATCCAGGGCGTCTACGTCAGATTCTGACCAACTTGATGGGCAACGCCATCAAGTTCACCCATAAGGGTGAAGTGGCGGTCCATACCTCGTTGGAATCCGAAACTGAAGAGACCGTTCTCTTACGATTTGTGGTGCGTGACACAGGAGTTGGAATTCCTGAAGATAAGATCGGATTGCTTTTTAATAAGTTCACCCAGGCGGATGCCTCGATCACACGGCAGTACGGCGGTACCGGCCTTGGGCTGGCCATTTCCAAACAGCTGGCCGAATTGATGGGCGGTGAGATCGGTGTAAAAAGTAAAGAGGGTAAGGGCTCTGAATTCTGGTTTACTGTGCATCTCGATAAACAGGCTGTGGAAGCACAACCTGAAGCACTTCCACACCCAGATCTGGAAGGGGTGCGGATTTTGATTGTCGATGACAACGCCACAAATTGTGAAATTCTGACCAAACGATTGACGTCATGGGGGTTACGCCCAAGTGAAGTCCAAAACGGCCCAACGGCACTCCACGCTCTCTCTGAGGCGCATAAGGAGGGTGATCCTTTCAAACTTGCCGTAATCGATATGCAGATGCCAGGTATGGATGGCGAGTCTCTCGGCCGGATCATCCAGGCGGACCCACGCCTGGCCGGAATCCGCATGGTAATGTTAACCTCACTGGGCCTCAGAGGTGATGCGAAGCGATGTGCAGAGATCGGCTTCGCGGCTTACCTGACCAAACCGGTGCAGCACCAGGAATTGCGGGAGGTACTATCCCTCGCGCTGGCCAGACCAGCCGATGGCGGTCTGGAGGGGTGTACCATCACCACGCGCCATACTGTCCGGGCGATCCTGCCCCAGTTCGAAGGCCGCAAGGCCCGCATCCTCCTGGCTGATGACAACATTACCAATCAGCAGGTGGCTCTGGGTATTCTCAGAAGGCTCGGTCTGACGGCCGATGCTGTAGCTAACGGGCTGGAAGTCCTCAAGTCCCTGGAATCTGTCCCCTACAATCTGGTGCTCATGGATGTTCAGATGCCGGAGATGGACGGCCTGGAGGCCACTCGTCAAATCCGCCATCCACATTCCACAGTTCAGAATCATGACATTCCTGTTATCGCCATGACGGCCCATGCCATGGCTGGAGACCGCGAGAGGTGCCTTGCGGTGGGCATGAACGACTATATCACCAAACCAGTGTCGGCCCACGCCCTGTCCATGGCTCTGGACAAATGGCTGCCAATACAGATTTAAAAGATGTGGGAGATGAAATGTGGAGAATGGCTTCGATGAGTTGTTAGCAGATTTTCTCCAGACAGTTTACACAGCTCCGAAGCAGTTGCACTGCGATGAAGTCTGGCGGTTCATCTTGAAACGGATTTTCCGTTGGTTCTTGATCGGGAAAACTCCTCAACTGACCGAGGTCGCTACTGGATACATCCTCAGGAACAATACGCTGCCCCCGGTTGTTGGGAATCTTGACTCATGTACAGCCGAAGTCTTGCCGTTCCAAGGAATATTGGAGGCCATATCCTGATGAGTGTCAAACCAGAAACAACACGAGAACGTTGGAGCATCCTATGGATGTTCGGATTGGTCATAATAACAATATTCACCGGGCTGCTGAGTTCTTGGTGGACGATGCAGCGCACTGAGGGAGCACTACGTAGTATTCTATTGGAGAAAGCGCGGGTGTTGGCTCATGCAGTGAGTGTCAACCGCATCAAGTCTCTTTCTGCCTCCGAGGCAGACCTTGAAAATCAGGAATACAGGCGGCTTAAGGTGCAGCTAGCCACCATCAAACAAACCTTTGAAAAGTGCCGGTTCATTTATCTCCTAGGCCTCAAAGATGATGGTACTCTCTTCATTTTTCTAGACAGTGAACCGCCTGAATCAAAAGACTATTCACCTCCGGGGCAAATTTACGACGAAGCACCAGAATGTTACCAACGTGTATTTTCGGAACAGGTGGGAACAATCGAGGAACCGGTCATCGACCGCTGGGGCACCTGGGTTTCCGCTCTAGTTCCTATTCAGGATCCACACTCTGGCAAAACGGTTGCTGTTCTGTGTATAGACATCGATGCACAGGTCTGGAATCGAATTCTTACCAGGGCGGTAATACCTCCAGTACTGATCACACTCGTTCTGACAGTCATCTTCTTGGTGGGTTTGTGGCTGTTGTTCCAACGTTCCAAAATAAAGGGAGTACCACCACGATGGATGTTGCATCTTGAACCGGTGCTGGTAGCCATTATCGGACTGGTCCTGACTTTGACTGCATCTTGGCTTGTCTACACAAAGGAAAATTACGAACGCTATAACGCTTTTGAGCAAATAGCGGCGACAAATACGGACTTATTATCAGACCGGTTACTTGACCTCCGGGATATCGGACTGGAAAGCCCTGCGTATTTTTATGAAAGCAGCACCGATGTTGACTCAATAGAGTTTCAGCATTTCAGCTCCTTTGTAATGAAACAACCAGGGATCCATGCTTTGGGATGGATCCCGGCCGTATCAGTGAAGGACAAAACTCAATTTGAAGAGGAGGCTCGCACCGAGGGTTTACAAGGATTCACAATCTGGCAGAGTGATGCACAAGGTGAGCGGGTTCTGGCTCCAAATCGTGACATGTATTATCCCCTTTTCCGGGTGGCTCCCGTGGCAGAAAACGAGTCGTACTTGGGTTATGATCTCGGTTCGGAACCACTACAGCAGTCTGCCCTCGTAGAGACAACCCGCTCAAGATTATCGACTATCACCTCCCCTCCCATCCTATTTCATGAGTTGACAGACCCAAAGGACATGTTGATCTACCGGCCAGTATTCAGCAATGATGATCCCAATCATCTGCGTGGTTTCATCATGTTGGCATTAAGGATGGAAACCTTACGAGGAAGCGGGACACTCGATAATCTAGTGCACATGGAGGTTTCCCTCCTGGATGATAAATCCGTATCCGAAGGACTTGATACATCCGTGACAAATGACATCACATCCGGATTTCAGCTTTCGATGATTCGTCCCGTTCTTGTCTTTGGCAAGGTCTTCATAGTCTCAGCTCACGCCGGGCCAGATTTTATGTCCTTGTTCAGGATTGGGAGATACAGACTGGCCGGCCTAACGGGAATGTTGCTTACCGCGGCACTTGTTATCGTGATTATATTTATCCAGCGCCGCCGTGAGGAACTAGAGCGGTTGGTCACCGAACGTACCGCGAATCTGCAAGAGAGTGAGATGCGCTTCAATCAGTTGGCTGAGCAGAATCGTACCATAACCTGGGAGATTGATGTGGACGGTCTCTACACCTATGTCAGCCATGTTGTGGAACAGGTGCTTGGTTACCATCCGGAAGAACTTATCGGCAAAAAGCACTTCTATGATTTCTTTCCGGAAGACAAACGGGAGATGTTAAAGAAAAATGCTTTTGAGGTGTTGGCACACAAAGAGACATTCCGTGACAGTGAAAGCCCCATGCAAACCAAGATGGGGACTATCATCTGGGTAAGCACAAACGGAATTCCGGTATTCGATGAGTGTGGCGGTCTAACCGGATACCGTGGCAGCAATACCGATATCAGCGACCGCAAACAGGCGGAGGAAGCTTTACGTCAAAGTGAAGAATCCTACCGGCGCCAGTTTCTCGATAACTCCTCGGTGATGTTACTCACTGATCCAACGAATGGACAGGTGATTGAAGCCAACTCCGCCGCCGCCAGCTTCTACGGATATGATCGCGAGCGGTTATGCCAGATGAATATTGCCGATTTTCACACACTTCCTCCGGAAGAAGTATTTCACTCTATTTCATCCGTCTCCCCCGCACATGGCCAGCGATTTGAATTCCGCCATCGCTTCGCGGATGGAAGTATTCGCGATGTGGAGATCTTCCGCAGCCTGGTTTTCCTGGACAACCGGCGAGTGCTGCATTCAATCATCCACGATATCTCCGACCGTCGACGGGCGGAGGAACGACTGGCCCAACGCACAGCCTTGTTGACCTGTCTGCTGGATTCCATTCCAGACATAGTTTTCTTCAAGGACAGGCAGGGAAATTATCTTGGCTGCAACCAATCGTTCATCGAATTTGCCGGCCGTATGCGCGAGGATATTGTCGGCAAAACTGATTACGATCTGTTTTCTGAAGACATTGCCAAAGCCTTTAGTGAAAACGACCACCTCATGATGGAGCAAGGGCAGAGCCAGCATAATGAGGAATGGGCGGTGTGTCCCGATGGACGGCGAGTTCTGCTCGATACGCTCAAATCGCCGCTCTGGTCCGGCACTGGGGAATGTATTGGAATCCTCGGACTATCCCGTGATGTCACCTCTGAATATGAAAACAAGGAACGAATCCGGCGTCTCAATGAGCGGTTCACCTTGGCGGTTGACTCCGCGAAGATCGGTGTCTGGGAATGGGAGGTGCCCGAAAACCATCTGATCTGGGATCGGCACATGTATGATCTCTACGGTGTGCGGGAAGAAAATTTCTCGGGCGCCTACGATGCTTGGACCAGTGTCCTTCACCCAGATGATGTCACCCGTGGAAACCAGGAGATACAATTGGCGTTGCGGGGTGAAAAGGACTTCGACACGGAATTCCGAGTGGTCTGGCCGAATGGGGAAATACACCATATCAAAGCATTTGCCCGCGTGGAAAGAGATGAGTCGGGGAATGCCCGGCGTATGACTGGAATCAACTATGACATAACCGATCGTAAACAAGCGGAGGCGGCATTACGCGAGAGTGAGGCGAACTTCCGCACTTTCTTTGAAAGCATCGTTGACATGGTTATAGTAAGCTCACTTGACGGGCGGATTCTATTCACAAACAAGGCAACCGGAAGAAAACTTGGTTATGGCGCGCAAGATCTCGCCTCGATGAATTTATTGGATCTGCATCCCTTCAATGTTCGAAATGAGGCGGAGGAGATCTTCAATGCCATGTTCCGGGGTGAACGTTCCATCTGTCCTCTTCCGCTTGCGGCTAAAGACGGCACGCTGATCCCAGTTGAAACTCGTGTCTGGTTTGGAAAGTGGAACGGTACGGATTGCATCTTTGGCATCAGTAAAGATCTGAGTGCGGAACAAGAAGCACAACAACGATTCGAACGGCTGTTCCGAAATAATCCCGCCCTCATGGCACTTTCCACCTATCCTCAAAGGCACTTTGTGGATGTAAATGATGCTTTCCTGAGACTGCTTGGCTATTCCAAAGATGAAATCATCGGCAAGACCCCCGACGAGCTGAACCTGTTACCACAACAGGAGGAGCAGACCAGAGCACAGGAACTTGTGATGGTGAAGGGGCACATCACTGACTATGAGATGCAAGTCAGGCGTAAGGACGGTGCGATTCTCCATGGCCTGTTTTCAAGCGAGTTGATCAACAGCCAAGGACAGACATACTTCCTGACCGTGATGATCGACATCACTGAGCGCAAGAAAGTGGAGCGTGCGTTGGGCGAGAGCAAGGACCAGTTCAACCGGCTGCTACAAACCACCGACCAGGGCATCTATGGAATCGACAAGAACGGCCTTTGCACCTTTATCAACCAGTCAGCCTTGAAATTATTGGGGTACAAATTGGAAGAGAGCATCGGCAGGAACATGCACGATCTCATCCACCACAGTTTCGCTGACGGACGGCCCTATCCGGTGGAAGATTGCCCCATTTTTCGCTCCAAACAGACAGGCCAGGGGATCCGGGTGGACAGCGAAGTGCTCTGGCGCAGAGATGGGTCTTCTTTCGCCGCTGAATACTCAGCCTATCCCATCATCGAAGAAGAGAGAATACGGGGATCTGTAATAACCTTCTCAGACATTACCGAGCGTAAACAGGCGGAAAAGAAACTGGCGGATTTCGCCCTTGATATGGAGAAGAAGAATCTGCAACTGGATTTAGCTTTGAATCAGGCGGAACAGGCCAATATTGCCAAGGGCGAGTTCCTGGCCAATATGAGCCACGAGATCCGTACCCCACTGAATGGCATCATTGGCATGACCGGGCTGCTCCTGGATACAGAACTCGATGAGGAACAGCAGCGATACACTGAGATCGTCCGCGGCAGCAGCGAATCGCTGCTCGGTCTAATCAACGACATCCTCGATTTTTCGAAGATCGAAGCCCGTAAACTTGAACTCGAAACACTTGACTTCGATCTAGCGGTAATGCTCGATGATTTCGCCAGCACCCTGGCCATACGCGCTCAAGATAAGGGCCTCGAGCTTTTTTGCAGTGTCGATCCAGATGTCCCCACGAAGTTACAGGGGGACCCGGGCCGTCTACGCCAAATTCTCACAAATTTGACCGTAAATGCCATTAAATTCACCCATACCGGCGAGGTGGCAATTCAGGTTTCACTGGAATCTGAATCTGACGCGGCCGCTGTTCTGCGGTTGGCGGTGCTTGACACAGGAGTTGGTATCCCGGAAAAAAAGAAAGACATGATCTTTGACCGGTTCAGCCAAGTTGATTCCTCAACCACACGGCAGTATGGGGGTACTGGATTGGGGCTGGCCATCTGCAAACAGTTGGCGGAATTGATGGGCGGTCAAATCGGTGTTGATAGTACAGAGGGCATAGGTTCGGAATTCTGGTTCACAGTGCGCTTAGGGAAACAAACAGAAAGTGTAAAAACCGATACGTTTTCTCAATCTGTGTTGAAGGACATTCGAATCCTGATCGTCGATGACAGCGCCACTAATCGAGAAATCCTGAACACACGAATGAAATCTTGGGGGATGCGTCCGGATGAAGCCGAAGACAGCACAGTGGCTCTGATGGCTCTCTCGAAGGCCCAACAGAAGGGTGATCCTTTCAAAATCGCGGTCATTGACATGCAGATGCCAGGCATGGACGGAGAGGCTCTGGGCCGAGCTATCAAGAACGATAGACAACTGGCGGACACTCGGATGGTTATGCTGACCTCATTGGGGTCGCGCGGTGATGTAAAGCACTATAAGGAGATCGGATACGAAGCCTACCTGACCAAACCAGTCCGGCACCAGGATCTTCAAGGGGTTCTCTCCCAGGTTCTGGTTGATATAACTGGCGCCACTCCAAAGGAATCCCCCATGGCAACACGCTACACAGCCCGAGAGAAACTATATCGATTCGAAAACCGGAAGGCACGCATCTTGTTGGCCGAGGATAATGTCACCAATCAACAAGTAGCTTTAGGCATTCTCCAGAAGCTCGGTCTACGAGCCGACGCCGTCGCTAACGGAGAGGAGACGATCACAGCCCTAGAGATCATCCCCTATGACCTGGTTCTCATGGATGTGCAGATGCCTGTCATGGATGGGCTGAAGGCCACACGTCAAATCCGTAATCCAGATTCAAAAGTCCTTGATCACGATATTCCCATCATCGCCATGACTGCTCGCGCCATGCAAGGTGACCGGGAAAGATGTCTGGAAGCGGGCATGTGTGATTTTATACCCAAACCTATCGACGCAATGGCCTTGATCGGGGTGCTCGACAAATGGCTGCCACAACCGAAGGAGGAAGCAGGAAAGACAAGGGAGGAAAGGATTGAGAAAAGTCTTCCGCTTGAACAGACCAAGGGACCATCCATCTGGGACAAGGCCGGCATGTTACGCCGGTTGATGGATGATGAGGATTTAGCCCGGACGGTAATCAGTGGTTTTCTGGGAGATATTCCGCAGCAGATTGTGTTGCTAAAGAATTCATTAGAGGCGAATGATGCCCCTCTGTCCGATCGAATCGCCCATACGATCAAGGGAGCCTCAGCCAATGTCGGAGGGGAGCGTCTTCGCGCGGTGGCCTTTGAAATAGAAAAAGACTCCAAGGCTGGGAACCTGGGCGCGGCAAAAGAAAGAATGACCGGGTTGGAAGTACAGTTTGATTTCTTAAAGAAAGCAATGGAAAAGGCGTACAATAATCAAAACTCCGCCTGACACATCTGAACCACGATTCGGAATAGTGATGTACTGTACGAATGAATACATAAGGGTGGCACATTAATTATGCGCATTCTGATCGCCGAAGATGATATCACCTCCCGTATTGTACTGGCGGGCGTGTTAAAGAAAGTCGGGCATGAAGTTGTGGAGGTGGTCAATGGCACCGAGGCTTGGGAAAGAATGCAACAGCCAGACACACCAAAATTACTCATCCTTGACTGGATGATGCCGGAAATGGATGGACTCGAGGTCGTACAACGGATTCGCGCTCTGCGGACCGACCAGCCACCTTACATCATCATGCTGACTGCCCTTTGGGAGAAGATGAATATTATTGCTGCATTAGACTCAGGGGCCAATGATTACTTGGTAAAACCCTGTGATCCCGGCGAGCTCCGTGCCCGTGTCACAGTCGGATGCCGTGTCATTGAGTTGCAGGATACACTCGCCATGAAGATTCAAGAACTCCGCCAAGCACTCGACCAGATTAAAACTCTGAGCGGAATTGTGCCCATCTGCGCAGCATGTAAGAAGATCAGAGATGATACCGGATACTGGCAGCAGGTCGAAATCTATATCCAACACCACACTGAAGCCCATTTCAGTCACGGCCTTTGCCCAGAATGTGCAAAACGTCTGTTTCCTGAATTGATCAAAAAGGATATCCTACATAACACATGAAATTGGAGGATAGTGCTCCGTAAAATTCAGACAGGTGTCTACTCTCGATTCCCGGTATTGAGTGAAGGTCACAGGGAGGTGGCGGACGGGGAGTGAAGCGTCGTCCGTCATTCAAGGCGAAGGTGCGATCTGTAGTGGATGCGGCTGTTGGATGAGCAGTATACCTGGACTCCCTATTATGGAGTACGGAAGATGACCGCATGGCTACGAGAGCAGAGACATGAGGTCAATCCGAAGCGGGTCCGGCGCTTGCTACGGGAAATGGGCTTGTGGACGATTTATCAAAAGCCATGCCTGGGTATGGCCGGAGCGGATCATCGGATATACCCTTATCTGTTGAGGGGAGTGGCGGTCAATCGTCCCAACCATGTATGGGCAACCGGCATCACCTATATCCGGAGAAGGCAGGGATTCGTGTCTCTAGCGGCGGTATTGGACTGGTACAGCCGCTATACGCTCGCCTGGAAGATATCATTGACGCTGGAGTTGGAGTTCTGCCTGGTAGCGTTGGAGGTTGGGCTTGAAGAGGAATGTCCGGAGGTTTCAACAGCGGTCAGGGGGTACAGTTCACCAGCCATGCATTCACGGGACGTCTGGAGGAAGCCGGGATCCGGATCAGCATGGATGGAGGTGACCGCTGTATGGACAACATCTTCGTGGAATGGTTGTGGCAGAGTGAGAAGTACGTGGAGGTGCATCTGAAGGATTATGATACAGTGCCAGAGGCGGTTCACGGACTGGGCCCTACTTCAAATATTATAATTGTGAGCGATTGCATCAATCGCTGGGATACCGGACTCCCGAGAGGGTCTACAGAGGGGGATTGGGTTGGTTGGGTTCACACTTGTGAGGGGGATGGTCTTGACGCTCATGGGAAAAACCGGTAGACAACAAACGGATAATGTTTACCGGTTGCCAACAATCAAAATGTGGACAACCAGCCCGATGAAGTACTCGAGAGGATCTCGGTTATGAGATAGGGCCGATTGCTCACAATTCCACAGGTTGGAGTGGGGGTGAGTGATTGAGGAAGGATCTGTAGAATAGAAAAAACTGCGGGAATCGCCAAGGCGGGGCTCAGAAAAACACTCTCTACAGACGATGTATATCTATCTTCGGTTTCCCCAAAAGATGTTTATACAGTGGGGAGCACTCGAGAGGTTCACTCGTTTTTAGGGTGATGAAAGAGAAACTGTTCGAAGAGGTATGTAGAGGAACCCGATTAATCGGTTGTAACTTGTCCGTTCAGAAGAGGATGTCATGGATCAAAAAAACATGCAATCAACGAACAAAACACCCTTCAGTCACATTCTAGGATATTCAATCGGAGAAGGTGCCACTTCGTTGACAATGAATGGCATCGCCGGTTTCGCCATGCTTTTCTACACCCAAGCGATTGGCTTGCGGTTTGACCTGGCCGGTCTAGCATTTTCGATTTCAAGCTTCTGGGATGCCATTTCTGACCCTTTCATGGGGCATCTCACAGACAACACTCGTTCGCGATGGGGACGGCGCCAACCCTACATTCTCGTTGGCGGCTTGCTCATGGCTGTCTTCTTCTTCTTCCTGTGGCATGTCCCGGCTTCCTGCCGCACCGGTGGCCTCCTCTTTGCCTATGCGCTTGGTATTAACATCCTCTTTCGTACCTCCTACACCATCTTTTCAATACCTTATATGGCCCTGGGGTTCGAAGTCTGTACGGATTACCATCAGCGGGCACACCTGCAAAGTGCACGTTCGGCCCTGAACATGCTGGTCAACTTGCTTGGTCCCGCGATGGCCTGGTCCATTTTCTTTCCCGATATAGCGGGGGAACCTGAAGCCACCAGTGTGGAGGGCAATTACGTCCGCATGGCTACCGTCTTCGCGATCGCGACCGCCATCTTCACAATCGTTGTGGTCTGGGCCACCCGCCGCCACATAGTCGACTCACGCGATCTACCCAAACATAGTGGCGAGAGTCTGCGGGCTTTATATGTCGATTCAATACAGATCATTACCGATCGTTACCTTCGGTTGATCGCCATATTCAGTTGCATCGGTATGACCGGCGCCATTTTCGTTTCGACCATCCAGATGTATCTCTACGTTTATTTCATGCATTTGACCGCCCTGGAGAAGACACTCACCCATGGCGGCGGTATGATTCTGTGTGGGTTGGGGGCTGTGGTGGGTTCACCTTTGGCCCGGCGGTTTGATAAAAAATACGCTGTCTGTATTGGCGCCTCAATCACCGTAACCGCCAACTTGTTGGCTGCAATCATTTTCCTGGGTGGTATCCTTGAACCGAGGGAGACGATGAGTCTGGCAGGATACACAATTCCATTGTCTGTGATTGTGTTTGCCGCCTGCAACATGATCAACTGGTTTGGCAATGGCGTTTTCATGACGCTGGCCAGTTCCATGATCGCTGATGTGGCCGAGGTTAATGAGCTCCAGTCGGGTGTGCGTAAAGATGGTGGTTATGCGGCCATTTTCGCCTTCATCAGCAAACTGGTGGCTTCGTTGGCCACATTCATTGCCAGTGCCTGTCTTGCCTGGGTCGGTTTCGTGAATGGTAGTGACCAACAGACCCCCGAATCCATCCGCTGGCTGGTTTTCCTGACCTTCGGACTGGGTACAATCTTCGCATTTATGGTTATCCCGATCGCTCTGCGGTATCCCATTACCCGGCAGTTCATGTCAGAGGTGAAAGCATCTCTTTCAAAGAAACATGAGCAGCCATCGGATGGAGAGGTTATTCCCATCGACGCAGCTTTCCTGGAATCGCCTGCGTCTCTTTAGCCGGTTCCTCCCCTTTGCGGGGGGTTATTAAGAGGAGATAAAAGAGCGACAAGCATCTGAGGATGTGGTCATTACGTTTCTTGGGAAAGGATGCGTAAGGAGGCCACGAAATCAGATGCTTGTCGAGAGGATTCCACAGAAGATATTGGATCTGAAAAGTCATCGAGTGAACCTAACAACGGCAGTTGCTGCCCTTACCGTGTCTCTCCGAGGGGCAAGAATCCTTACTCGCCGCGGAATAGTACGGAGTGTCTTGGATACCGTAACCGCCGTGATGGCAGATGCGGAAGTCCCACACGTCCTGGGGATTGTCACGGACAGGTGTCGCCTGAAATCCGAACGTGTACTCGAGCGGCTTTTCGATTTCGATAGGCTGAGTCACCAGGTTGATACGCAGTAAGGTTTCGTGTCCGCCGGGCACGATCTGCGTCACCTTGCTGGTGTCCGCCACGAAGAAGTTGCGGTCCGACTCAGAGAACCAGCTAAGACCTCTCGACTCATCTCCCAGCCAGATGAACGGCCGGAAGTTCATGTCCACCGGTTCCGTAGGAGCAGCCCCGGCGTTGTCTACCTTGCCCCAGGCGCTGGGGAACGTGTAGAGATAGCGCGCATACTCGCTCTTCACCGGTATCTCCAGAGCGAGCTTCTCGAGCGAGACCTTCCCATGTGGGGTGACTTGCCAGTCCGAACGGATCATCCCATCGAACTCCACGGTCACCGTGCCGTTCAATTGCATTATCCCGGAGCCGGCTTCCGTGAACACTCGCACGACGCCATCGTTGATCTTCTGGATCCCGGTTTTATGGGGAATCCAAGAGACCTCTTGGCCACCGGCGACTGCCACAAACCGGATCGGACCGGTCAACAGAGAGGTTCCGGAACTGGTCACTTCGGTCGGCGCGGGCAATCCCTCGAAACGGTATTCGCGCCCCCAGGGCCGCACAACATTGCCTTCCACTGCGACAGGTTCCCACCCAGGCAACAGTCCCTCGTTCACGCCGGCCTTTGAACCGAGCCAGGCCGGTTTACCATGCTCGTTCACAGTTGCCGCGGACACCTCATCTGTCAACGCCGCAATAGCCTGGTTCACCGTGCATAACATGGAAGCCACCAACACCAGGCAATACACAATCCGTTTCATGATCTCCTCCTGGAAATTGGCGCTGGACTCATCCTTCGAGCACATTCGATATAATGAAACTAACTTCGGATTACGCCGGCAAGCTATAGTTGACCCATTCCAAACCGCCCAGTTTCTTCAGCGCGTAGCCGACCTCACGCAGGTAGTCTCCATAGACAACTTGAGCGTGGAATCCTTCGATATGTTCGGTAATGCCTTTGATATCTCCATCGATGGCGATATCCATCTGCGACCGGCACATGGGCAGAGAGGGTGTATCGGCAATCGTTCCGCGGAATCCGTGCCAACGGGTGCAATGCAGATCCGATTGAACCAGCGTGACAGTCTGGCCTTTGGCATACTCGACCTTGCTGGCCGCGCCATAATCGGATTCGAAGTGGGTCATAAGGGTGACAGGGTCAAAGTTGTGACCGTCCATCTTCATGGGGGCGGCGCAGTGGGCCACCGTGTAAATGCCATCATGCGGGAAATGCGTGTTGCAGACAAACGTCGGCTTGGATGCGATCCATCGGAGCAAAACGCCAGGCATCGTGTGACTGAGATCGGTGTGGCAATAGGCCGTATAGCCGGCATCGTTCGCCAAAGCCAAAACCAAGCATGGTGGCGTGTCGAGCATGGCAATGACCTCATGGCCCATGCAGTAGTCGAATCCGAAATTTGAAGCCTTCTTTTCCTCGAGCAATGACCGGCACACATCCCATGCCGCGAACGAGTTGACCACGAATCTACGTTCCGTCTGAAGCGTGACCTGTGGATTGGAGAGAAAACGGTCTGTCTCTTCTTCGACCGTCTTCATGAAAGCGGTGTCAGCCCGGGCTTTTTCAAGCCGTTGAGCGAACTCCTCACGGGGAACCACTTCTATTTCGTACCCCCAGAGTTCCCGAGCGACACGCGGGCCGTTTTCTTGGGCGGGGGCACTATATGCGGCCAGGCTGCCAATGGCGATGACTTTCGTGCCCCTAGCGTTCTTCAGCCCATAAAGGGCACGCAGCCGCCAGAGCACCTCGTCGTAATTGTCCACAACGATATCCCAAACATCCAGATTCGGTTCGGCCATGGCATCCCCATGGTGCCGCAAGAGCCTCCAATGGGCAATCTCGTGGTAGAGATAGTAGGGCCCGGACTTGTGGCGGAGGAACATGATGTTCGGTTTCCCGCAACTGGCCAGTTTCCAGAACCACTCAACCGCACCTCCCGCCGCATATGGCATCAGGACGTCCGCGTCTGATCCGGTTATGATCTGGGTTATGGCGGCCTCATCTTTGGCCAAAACGACGGCCCGGAATTCTATCGGGACTTCGGAAGTTCCGGCCAGCGTTCTCAATTCGGTGTCGATGCGTTGTGCTTCAGCCATGGCATCGTCTGTCGAGTGGATGGCGCCATAGGAACGCCAGCTGACCTTGTCTTGACGCTGGGGTGTGTCATAGGAAAGGATGGGCTGCACAACGATGGGTTTCCCCTTGGGCCAATCCGCGGGTTGAGCACATGAAGATAGTGGTGAACTGGTGGAAGACGCTAGCAATAATCCGCCAATCGCTGTGGATCCGCCTAGGAAACCCCGGCGTGTCATTGCAAGTCCGGTTATGTACTCATGGTCTTGGTTCTTCATCGCAAGCCCTCCCTCAATGTTTCTCTGATCTCGTGACAGGTTCTGAGATCATATACTCTGCCGTGCGGATTGTATCAATCTTTGTGGCAAGCCAGTCGGCACACCAATCATTGACAACACTGGCGGCACGGCGCGCTTGTTTGCTTGAACTGAAAAAGAGTGTGACCATGGATTCCCGCCTTC
>CAYRBI010000046.1:0-12713 GCA_964422415.1 uncultured bacterium
CCCAACGCCACGAGCAAAACCACCCCATTCACCGAGGATAGGGCAATCCAGGTGGGGACTCCGACCGGCAGGCCGAGGTAATCAAATGCGGTGGCGGAGCCAAGGTAGTTCACCAATGGAAGGGTGAGGAGGGCCAGGGTGAACCAACGGAGGCGGGGGTGGGTATTCCAGGGAGGTTGATTTACTCCGGTCACCAGGAGGAACCACGGCCCCGCCAGGATCAGAAGGTCATAAGGCTGGTGAAAGATACCTGTCAACGTCACCAGACACACCACCCCGAGTGAGAGCGAGTCCCTTCCAGCAGCCTCCGGGAACGAGTCCAGCCGCCGAATCGCAACACACCCCAGAGAGAGAATCAAAGCGAGTAAGCCGATCTCGACTGCCACACCTGGATCAGCCTGGAGAATACGTCCGATCACCCCCTTGGCATCAACACGCGAGGGGCTGGTTGCTGGATCGGACCCAGGATTATCTTCCGAGGCATCATAGCTCTCCACGAGTGAGGTCACCAAGGGAGACACACCTCCCGCATGATGAACCAGAACACCGGTAACACCGAGCGTTAAGACAGCGGTGACCAAACCACCGATAAATACGGTCCGGTATTCACCCCTGGCCAGGAGGAGAACTCCCAATGGGAGGCCATAGGTTGGCTTCAGAACCATCATGACAAAACCCAGAATGGCAAGGTTTGATTTCCGCCATCGCGAGGAGATCACCAAGTAGATCCCGATTGCCATGGGGACGGTGCACTCCCCCAGAAGGAGGTTGTTCTGCCCAGGACGTGTGATAAGTAAAGTGGTGGCCAGACCAAAAATCCAGGGAATTGTTAAGGGAACACCTGCGATGCGGAGAATCATGGCGCTGAGAACAACGGTCAGCAGCAAGGTCAACAAGAAATACAGCATCACGGAGGTTTGGAAATCGACCCATCCCAGGAGAAGGTGCAGCCCAAGGGTGATGGGGAGATAGGGTGGGAACACATCACCCACCGGATAGGTCTTCATATACATCTGGGCATCATAGGGGTTTTTCCCCTCCATGAGTGCGATAACCGGATAGTAGGTGGCATCGCGGTAGGCCGCATAGGCCCAACGTCCGGTGTTGTCTCCATTCGGGACCACCAACATGGAGAGATTCCGTTGAAAGAAAAAGCCAGAGATCAGAACAAACAAGCAGAAAGCCAGAACCGAGGGTAACCCTTTTTGGGTAAGCATGGTTGATGAAGGGAGATAATATAGGAATTCCTGCTCAGAGATCAACCATCAGGTTTACTGATTCATCATTCCCGGGATGCCAGCTCCATGGCTCTTCCCCGCCAGATACCAACTCCTGTCCAGAAGAGGGAGGAAGTCTGCGCATAAAAGAGAGAGTTCTCCAAAAAACCCTGGAAAAGTAAAACAAGTCCCCCGATCAGGAAGAGCATACAGAAGAAGTCCAATTCAGTAGAAGTGCGGTTTCGCCAAGTGACCAGAGCAAGCCGGAAGATAGCCCCCATGAGCGCAAGAAAACTAAATATTCCAACAAGCCCAGTCTCTGAGAGGATCTGGATGAACAGGTTGTGGGGGTAGTTGGAGACGAGATATTGGCCATCTCTCCGGTAGTCCTGGTTATGACGGAAATTATCGAGACCAACTCCAAAAACCGGGCTGGATTTGAACATCCGGATTCCCTCTTGGATCAGAATGGTCCGGCTGCTGGCGGTCTTCTTATCCCAATCCTCGGGCATGAACAGCCGCCGTAAACCATTACTTTCGCGTGTGGCCATAATGAGTCCCACTAACACGACTCCTAGGAAACACACCTTCATGAGTGTCGTCCGCAGGGAGGTCGACTTGGCGGCAAAGGAGATCACGACAAGTACAATTGTCACAAAGGCTCCAAGGATGTCCGTCCTGTTTCCCGTGATCATGATTCCAATCGAGTTCAACCCCAGCGCCGCGAGGTTGAAGAACCTCTGCTTGGGAGACTTGGAAGTCATGAATAAACCCAGAGACAAAGGGAAAGTGAAGCAGAGAACATGCCCGAAACTAGCCGAGTCTGGCCAAACCGAAACAATCTTCCCTTCCCCGAAAGTTCCCAGCCACATCTTTTCTTGCTGGTCCTCGCTACAGATGACCAGGTTACGCACAATCCTGGCAAACTCACCCCGCCAGAACATTTGGATGATCCCTAAAAAAGATGAAAAGAAAGCGGTGATCGCCACAATGACAGTCATGATCTGCCGGACGTTGGCGAGACGCCGGATGGCATGGACACTGTAGAGGTAGAAAAAGAAGGGGATCACAAAATAAACGCCCGTCGCGCGAATAGCCTGACTGGGAAACTTCACATTGTGGCCCAGGATCGCTGAGAGGAAACAAGCAAAAACAAAAAGTCCCAGGTAAGGTGTCAAGGAATAACGGTGCGAGAGTTGGTTACGGTCTGGGAAGTTGCGGGACAGAGCCCCCCCGCAGCAATAAGGGATCAACATCACGATGGGCGCGAGGAAGGTCATCTCCATGGTGATCCCCGCCATCTCGAAATAATCGGTCACGCCAATCAAGACCGATGGCAATAGAAAAAACAGGAAGACCTCATACATCCCCTTGCCACTACAGAGGAACAAGAGGCCGGCGCAAATCCACAGTAGAATCGAAAGATCGAACCGGTACGTCCGGTGGGTAACAAAGTTAACCACTATGGTGACCAACCATATGCCAATGAAGACATACACAGGAGTCAGGTTGATTCCCAAGGTGGGAGGGACAGATGTATAGCCTCCCCTTTGTGCCGGGGCGACTGTCATGAGTCCAGGAAAGGAGGAGATACGGTATTCAGACATCGATTCCAGCTCGGACAAGATTGTTCGAGAAGATCACGAGCTGGTCAAGCGGGTATCCAGATCAATCCGGAATCCACTCCTCATTGATAGTGGTGACCGATGGTCCAGATGTGGATGGATCGGTTGGTAAATAAAGGAATGAACGTGCCACATCAGACCTGAACAGCTGTGTGCCGTTCCATGTGAGAGGACCAGTCTGATCCACTACGAAGATATAATCGAGCGTGGTTCCCTCTGTCTTCGCCAGGGCAAATTTCGCGGTAACAGTGAGAAGGCCATCCACGGTCACCTCGCTAGGCGTTCCGGGTTGACAGAACACCAGATACTCAGCGCCCTCCAAGGCGACCCTTCCCGCGTTGCCCAATGTGGGAGTAAGGGTCGTGTAAGTAGCGGCACTTCCGCTCACATCCTTGGGAATCAACACACTCAGATACTGGATTCCAACACCACTCCCCTTGGCGATGAAATAAGGAACCGGTATCTCCGATCCCGACCAGTCAATCACATGGTTGATCGTGTAATTCTCAAAGGTCACCTGGGGCGCAAAGAAGTGAATATCCAATGTCCGCCCCGAGGTCTTTGTGAACACCGCTCTTTGAGGGGTGGATAGATCGAGAGTTCCATTACAGTGCCCTGTCCATCCATACGTGTGAGAGAGTCCATCCAATGCTTTCATGTCATCGAACACGACAAAGAAACGATGGTCCGGAAAGATGACATGACGGTCGAGTTGTGTGTTGCTGCTGTAATAGGATACGTCCTTAGCTGAACCGGTTTGAGAAGACATCACCCCATAATCCACATAGGGGGTCACCAGGTTCCCATGCATGATGGCAATGGTGGCGCGGCTGGGACCGGAGGCCATGTAATCATTGACAGGACCGGCGACGGTATCATCCACCAGGATGACATTCTGTGATTCCGGATTGGAGCGGAGCCAATCCGCGGGTTCATCGGTGTTAGTCAGGAACCGTTCACCGAAGGCATTCAAAACGATTCCAGTGGAATCATCTTTACGGTGCGCCTCGTAGGGCTCCCACGATGTCTCGCGCCCCCACAGGAGCAACTGAGGCGTATTCGCATCGGTAAAATCACGTTGGAAGATCATGTTGTTCCGGTAAGCACGGCTACCCGTGTCAGTGGGCGCCACCGAAGCATAGGTGGGATCATGCCAAGCCAGGATGAAGGGGAGTGACTGCATGCTATTTGGATTGAGGCCTAAGGCCGGAGAGGCGTTGTCATAGTGCCAACGAAGTGCGGGGAGATCGAGGTAATCCGCGAACCGCCAATGGATCAAGTTGTGAAAGTCTTGCAGAAGCGTATAGCGGGCTTGCCCGTAGGATTGGTAGTTGCGGTTCCAGGGGAAGCGCGATCGAAGCGACCATTCATACGCGCGGCGGAATTCGGGATGAGATTCCATCAGATTGACATTGTGGAAACAGGCGTAAATGTTCAGGAAATACGCCAGTACATCCCGTCCGGAGGCGTCATAGGAGGAGCTTTCCTTGCTGACACCATCCTCCCAAACCGAATCCCACAGAGTCGAGCGCATCACTGGCCCTCCCTCCAAGCCCTCGGGGAGTTCCGAATTCTCGACATACTCACGCCAACTGATCCCCGGCGTGAATGGGCAGCCATTATAGCTGGCCGATTCGGCGCCTCCATAACAGGGTGAATCATAAGAGGGGATGGTATACGACGCAGTCAGCAATCCGCTGGAGGATTTTAAATTCCAATTGCCACGAATGAGGTGGATGAAACGCATCTTCTCGCCGCACTCTTGAGCAAAGGCCTCGCGAAGTTTGAGGTCATCGATGGGATCGATGCCCGGCAGACCCGCGATCAGGTCATAGGCAATATGCGCATCGATGGCATTGAATCCACGGTCCCACCACTCAAATGTCATTTCACCATTAGGCCCGGTCCATTGAGTCGCCTGGCTTTCGTCACCAATCGGGTCATAGGAAGAAATCGTGGCCAGTAAAGTCCGGAAAGCCTTCATGGCGACCTGCGCACCGGTGTAGGTTGTATCGAGCAAGGTCCCCGGTCCTTCTAGCGCATAGATCAGGCCCGCACTCATGGCCTGACCAGAGATCCCCGCATAGCGAATCCTCTCATCAACCTCATAATCGCGGGTCATGAGACTTTTAATCTGATTTCCACTGGTCTTCAGCTTCTTGTATTCGGCAGTCAGACCCGCATGAGATTTGATCCGGTTCCAGAGAGCATCTTTTTCCTCAGCCCGGAAGAGGACGACGGGATGAGTCTCGGCAGCTGTGGCGATAACGGGTTGGCTCACCAGAGTTCTCTGTTTCACGGGACCGCTGGTCCCAATCCGCATTTCCAGGACTACCGGTGTGTTGGCTTGGAGACCGAGGCTGCTCAGCACAATCGGTCCGGTGTAGTTGGTCCAGGTCCCTGTCCCCAGACGGTACTGCATCGGCGAGGTGTCATAGCTCAGATTTGTCAACATCAGAGTGACATCCCCGGAGAAATATGTGGTTTGAGCCACCACCTTTCCCTGGTAGTAGCCTTTCGGACGGGTGGTAAAGAACCGTCCACCAGTTCCCTTGGAAAAGGAGGGCACCGGGCTTTTGGGATTCATCACCATCCAGACAATCCTTCCATCCGAGGCCTGTGAGTGGCGCGCTGTATCTCCCAGCCATCCCAGGTCATCATCCCAATAGGCTAATTCATGCCACTCATCGCCGTTATCAGGACCGATCAAGCCCCGATGATAGACATCATCACTACTCGTTCCCGTCGACATCAACGTCCGGTCCGCGAAGGTGGTATATCCCGTGGAGGCCAATGAGTCGTAGAAGGATTTAGGGGTGAAAGGCTCTGAATACTGCTTGAACATCTTGTGCGCTCTATAGCGGTTAGAGCCATAACACTCGCCATTTAGGACATAGGCCTGTCTCGAATCAGCCACCCAGAGGCCATCACAGTCAAAGCGGTAACGGATAACTCCCTCATCGCCCGCCAGACTTTCCGGGGCAGCGCTGGAATTGGGAGTGACTCCCGCTAAGCCACCCTTCCATGTCTGAGCCGGTTTGGAATTTTTACTGTTATGGGCGAACGCCATTTGTACCGTGTCACGAACATACAGAATGCCATGATCATCGATGTTCAAGTCATAGAACATGGGCTCATAGACATAGTCTTCTCCCGCCACTCCGGTCAGGCTCAGATCGATCCCAACCTTACGGTTCGCGGGAACCGACCACACGGCGGTACCCGTGGCAGGTGAACCGCTGACGAGGTTAGACAGGTCGCCCGTATTAGAGCCAATCACCTTCATCCGGAAATATAGGGGACCCGATGGAAGCGAATAGCAATCGATAGTTTGGACAATACCACCGGGCCAGGGATCGGGGATGTTGGGGATCTTTGCCGCGCTCGCAAACACGGAATCCGAGCTGATGGCCGTGGCGGAGTAACGGATGTCGTAAGCCAAAGCACGCTGTTGTCCTGCTGTATCGAGGTCACCATCGGGCGCGGTGAAGGTAAGACGGTACCCACCGGCATTCGCGTCACTTGAGACAGCAAGATTGGCCACACTGCCTACCCTGCCCGCCACGGGTTGTTCACCGGAGAAGGTGTTGGTAGGTGTTGGAGTCGGCTGAGTAGGAGTAGGAGTTCCTGTAGGCGTAGGGGATAAGGTTCTTGTCGGTGTGGCTGTGAAGGTGCTGGTGGGGAGTGATGCAGAACTGAGATCAAAATGACTACCCGTGACAGAAATTCTGTCCACCCAGACATAGTGATAAGAGCCATTGTCTGTCAGCCAACGGAATCCCACATTTCCACCGCCATGACCAAAGAGGGTAAAGGCCGCGGAGTCCGTATCCGTATAGGTCAGTTCCGGGGTGCCATCCGCGCCACGGTCTACCGTGAAAACAATCCCACCCTCGCTGGAGGTAATCCCAATGGTATAGGAGGTCGCGACAGTGTCTCCCACATCCGGAGGATCGATATCGCCAGAGGTCAGAACGGTATCGGTTCCATTCTGGCGGCGGATCAATTGTCCATTCGTGAGGGCTCCGAGTCCAATGAAGTAGAAGTTGTTTGTGTCCTGATACAACAAGACCACACCCGCTGTTTTGCGAACATACTTGCTACTCCATCCGAGATTGATGGTCAGGTTATTCCAGTCTGAAATCTCTTGGGTTACTAGAATCGTATCCGTGGGAGTACTGTTGACCTGAGGCCACATCAAGGCCAGGCTGTCGGTCGAGGGTTGACCGGAGAATGATGAAATACGGACTCCCCCCTGGATCAGGTGCCAGGAAAGTCCCCCTGAGGAGACCGAAGTAAGGTCTACTGTGCCTGTCCCTCTCTCATTGAAGTTATCGCTAAGGACAGTTTGCGCTCCCGCCATGTCCGGGACTGCCAGCAAAACACAGAGAAGGAAGAGGAGAAGCAGGAAACTTTCAGATAAAGGCGAGTTTCGCATAGAAATCCCCTTGCCAAAGGCTGGTCCCATTCCCGGTAGATTCAGGTCGTTCAAAATTATAGCAAATATCGCACCACTCAGGAAGAGAGGAAATCTAGTGGATCAAGGAAAACAAGAAGCCCATTCTAGATCGTTTTGTTAATTATCATTACAATTCAACTTTACACTTTTACTCCAATCGTTTTAAAAACATCCTCATCACCAAGTTCACATCTCTCCACCCAGTCATCTTGAGTTACCGGGAAGTGATTGTCTTTCACACGGATACCGGGAGTTCTTTCGAGAATCGTGATCCATGGAACCTCAGACCACTTCGAGAACAAGATCCTCTGAGGCTTGATGGCCAGATCACTGTCTGAATTCACTGTCCCCCTTCACACTTCTTAAGCACAATATAGCGAGATCAGATTAACAAGACACTAGTCTCTCGTCAGAAATGCAATCAGCAAGGCATTCGCTCCCGGGTAGGGAGAGCGGTACTTCATTTTCATAGCGTCTGCCTTGACTGTTTCCACCCAGTCATTCCCCCAGGAGACCCGTTTTAAGTAATGCTCACTGCTGAAGTGTAGTTTTCTTGAGCGCAGAAGATCATCCAGAAACTCGTTGTATCCAATGGGAAGGCTGACGACGAGGGAACCACCCGGTGCAAGGCATTTCTGCAGATTTGCCAAGGCTCTCGGGATCTTATCCGGATCGCGAGGAGTCTCATCCCAACCCACATGCTCAATAGTAGAGATGCTGATAATTAAATCGAAGGGTTGGTCTGGAGAAATATCAACGACATCCTGGTTGATGACTCCCTCCGCTTTCTCGAACTTGTCGACAACCAAGTGGTTGGCGGGATAGTAATGTCTGAGGACATGACCGACTTCCATGATCCTTTGGCTTGAGTGATCTTGAACCAGCTTCCAGAAGATTGGTAGCTCGACAGCACGCTCGTTGCGGTAAGTCTTGTTAATACGGTGAAACATATAATGATATTTGTTTCCGCGGAACTCAAACGTACGGTTCTTCCGGTAAAAAAGCGCCCAGTGATACCAAATTGGCGGGTAATCGAGAACACATTGTACCATGTATCCGATCCCATCCTGGTGGTATGTTCTCTTCACTTTTTGCCATAAAGTAATGGGTTTCCATTCAATCTGGGGTAAACTCATCCACTCCTCCCTTGTTGAGCAATCCGGCCATTTTTAAATTATGGGCCGGTATGACGTATATTACCTTTCGGGCTATATCTTGATGGCTTAAATACAGCTGATATTATATAATGGATGCTACGGTATCAGGCAAGGGGCTCTCTGGCTTGGGGTTTTTACCATTTCTTTCCCATCATTAGTTGAAAAGGAGGGCAGCTGTTCTTTTCTATTCATAGCGGCAACCTTAATCAACAAGGACTCAGACAACCACTACATAGTCATTATATTGCACCCTCTCGAAGAACTACTCGTCAAGCCACCTGATTCATCCGGCCAACGGAGCCACTCCAATGGAACTCTCTCCTACACACCCTCCAGTTCATACCGCCCTTTCTCTTCCCGGTATACCACCCTGCAAACCGGTGACACAGGCTCATGGCAGAGCACCAAGGTCCAACCCTCACGGCGGGCGCGTTCCAGGAGGAGACACTTGGTCATCGTCTTTACGAGAGGATTCACATCAAAGGCCATGTTGTAGTGGGGCACTGCTTGATGGAATAAGGGAAGGATTTCCCCGGTGAAGAGGAGCGCGCCATATGCTCCCTCCACCAAAACAGATTGGTGGCCTTCGGTGTGGCCAGGCGAGGCAACGAAGCGGACTCCAGGAACAATCATGGCATCCGCCGGCAGGGTAATCAGTTTCCCCCGTTCTTCCAGAATCCTCCAGTTCTGCCGGTCATAGGCATTGGGTGAGATCCCAATTCCTTCATTGGCATCGCGGTACTCCTGTCCGGAGACAAACACCTGCGCATTCGGAAAGGTGGGAACCTCACGCCCACTCTCATCCAGAGTCACCACCCCTCCGCTGTGATCGGTGTGAAGGTGGGTGAGTACGACTTGATCGAAAGAATCGAGCGCAAAACCCATTGAGATCAGGTTGGCTCCAATCCAATTCGTGTTCTCTCCGCCATAGAAGCGCCGCTCCTTCTCATTGAGCTTATTCCCACAACCACTCTCGATTAGCAGACGGCTCCCCGGTGTATCCACCACCAGGCAGTGGTCAGCGAGGCGGATGCGGTTCTCCTCATCGGCGGGATACCATTTGTTCCAGAGACTCTTGGAGAGGATCCCCATGACTCCTCCGCCATCCACCACATTGATTCCCCCACTCACCAAGGTGACAAGAATCCCTCCCAGATCGATGGAGCGTGGTGTAGTCATGTCTTCTCATTCTCCTCCTTCCACAACAGGTAATCCTCATACCCCCAGGGGTAATCAGTCACCACCCCATCCTCAATCTCGATGATGCGGGTCGCCAATCCCTTCAAGAAGTGGCGGTCGTGTGAGACAAAGAGCAATGTACCCTGATACTTCAAGAGGGCCGCGAGCAGGCGCTCCTTGGTGACCAGGTCGAGGTGGTTGGTGGGCTCATCGAGAATCAGCAGGTTGGCGGTCCCACACAGAATCTTGGCCAGACAGAGACGGCTCTTCTCACCACCGGAGAGGACGGCTGTTTTCTTGAAGACATCATCACCCCGGAACAAGAAAGCACCGAGCAGGTCGCGTACCCGCGCGCGCCACTCATCGGGAGCATCCTGCTCCGCCTCGGCGAGAATAGTCCGGTCGGGCAGGAGGCTGGCGGCCTGGTCCTGCGCGAAATAGCGTGGCACTACCGAGAGGCCCAATTCCGCCTTGCCTGTGGTGGGTTCACCATCGCCAACAATCAAGCGCATCAGGGTGGACTTCCCCGCCCCATTCTTCCCCATGATAGCCACCCGTTCCTGACGGTAGATGTTAAGCGTCACTGGTTTGAAGATGGTGCGTCCATCATAAGACTTGGACAGGTCAGTAATCTTGATGACCTCTTTCCCGCTACGTGGAGCGGTCGGGAGGGTAACCCGTATGGTGGCATCCTCGCGCGGGAGTTCGATGACCTCGATCTTCTCGAGTTGTTTCATGCGGCTCTTGGCTTGCGAGGCCTTGGTGGACTTGGCCTTGAAGCGTTCGATGAAGCGCTCAGTCTGACGGATCTCACGTTGCTGATTCTTGAAGGTGTTCTCCAGGATCTCATAGCGGCGCTCACGTTCCTGGAGATAGTAATCGTAGTTCCCCTTGTAATCGGAGACGGTTTTTAGCGCCACCTCCGCGACGCGGTTGACCGCACGGTTGAGGAGCGCCCGGTCGTGGGAAACCATAATAACTGCCCCGGGGTAATCGCGGATGAGTGACTCGACCCACAGGATGTTTTCTAGGTCCAGGTAATTGGTTGGCTCATCCAGCAGGAGTACATCAGGGCGGCGGATGAGGAGTTTGGCCAGGTGCAAACGGACCTGCCAGCCGCCGCTCCAGTTCTCGGTCGGCTCATCCCAGCGTTCCTTGGGGAATCCCAAGCCACTCAAGACCGCGCCGGCATCGCTCTCGGCTTGATATCCACCCTTCTCGTCAAATTCCTCCTGCAACTGGGCATAGCGGTTGAGACGGCGTTGCATGTCTGGCGAGTCATGGGAGAGTTCCGAGATGAGATGCTCATAACGGCGCATCTCGGCCTCAAGCGCGAGGATTTCATCCTTGCCCTCAAGCGCTTCCTGCCAGACACTCCGTCCATGCAACAGGGTTACATCCTGGGCGAGGTATCCGACCGAAGTGTTTCCGGCACGGACCACTTTCCCTTCATCGGGAACGATCTCACCAGCAAGGATCTTCATCAGGGTGGACTTCCCCGCCCCGTTCCGCCCCACCAGGGCGACCCGTTCACCTGGATTCACCTTCCACGAAAGGTCCTCAAAAAGAACCTGATTGCCATAAGCTAAGGTAAGGTCTTGAACTTCAATCATCGGTGATAGTGTTTATCTACTCCAAAGGAATGTATGACTGGAATCAATAGGTGTGTGAAAGGGACCAAATGATTATGGGGTAACCACCTTAGGAGTGGACATACCTTTTGCCCCCAACTGCCTCCACTTCTTGGCCAATGGATCATCCGAGGTTTCCATCTGGATGCGTCGGCGCTCCAGGATTTCAGCCTCTGAAAGACCTTCACACTCTTTCATCATCTCAGACTGAATCTGGTTTTTCATTTCAACACAATCAAATTTCTTGGTCTTCCGCATCAAAAACAACCTCCCGTGGAGTACGAATCTCGATAGGAGAATAACCTTCAATAAGGTTCACTCCGCTGTATCCTCTTATTTTGGCGTAATGAACGATGTGTTTGAAGTTCCAACTGACTAAAAGATCAGCACTGAATACGGTCGCTATGGCCACATGGTGAGCATCTGATGAAGAAGATGGGCCAATAACACCAGAAGAGAGATAACAATTCCTAAGTCGAAGAGATTCCCAATTCGAGGATACACGCTCAAGGCAGTAATCTGGCAGACTCTCAAGTAAGTCTCTGACTTCCCTTGGAGCTTTTAGGAGTTCTTCAATAAGAATGTCAGACACAAGGAGCGTCACCTGTCCCAATCGAGAAAGAGCAATCAGGGCACGGCTTGCCTGAGAGAACTCGGTATCAAAACAGCCTCCAATCACAGAAGTGTCAACATAGATCCTAAGCCGTCTCAACGGTTCCTCCTAATCAGTCCGGCCTGTTTCACCGCCCTGAACCCAATAAACGACGGTTTCCGCAGGTACTCCTCATAAGCCTCCGGCCAGCGTGCTTGGCACTCCGGGATGGGCTGAGCCTCTTCTACTCGTTCTATCACAAATCCGGTCTCAATGAGCGGGTTCACCATATCCGCGAAGGAACGGTAGTAATCGGGCACAGTGACCGGTTCTTTTCCAAAGCCCACCCAGGTCCCGGTCACATACTGAACCCCCTGGGCACGAGCAGGCTTATACCAATTATAAGCTCCGGTCGGGTGTTGTACGGAGAAAACCAGAACCCCACCAGGTATCAGAACCCGCCAGAACTCACGGAAGAGGGCCTTCCAGTCCTCGACATAGTCAATCGCCAATGAGGAGTAGATCCGGTCGAAGGAAGCATCGGTCAGGAAACTCAGCGGTTCTGCCAGATCGGCTTGATGAAACACCACGCTCTCCCCACAACGCTTACGCGCCTCATCGAGCATCCGGGGGCTGACATCCACACCTGTAACCCGAGCACCCTGATCCGTCAAGATCTTGGCATTGATTCCTGGTCCACACCCAGCATCAAGCACACGTAGCCCGGCCACCTCACCGATGAGACGGTGGGTCATGGGACGTTCGATGTACCCATTCTCGGCTTTCTCGACCGCGAACTCCGAGTAAGCCATGGCGAGCTGGTTGTAGGCATCCAAAGCAATCGGTTTCATAG
>CAYRBI010000046.1:12813-16439 GCA_964422415.1 uncultured bacterium
ACGGAACAAACTCCCAATCTTGCCGCTTCCCGCCCCTATGGTATAGTCCGGAGGAATCGGGGGGAGCGGAGACGCTTCCCTTTTGTTTTGTGGAGATGGCTATGACAAGGGTGTTCTCAGGAATTCGTCCCACTGGTCCCATGCACTTGGGGAACTATTTGGGAGCGGTGAAGAACTGGGTGAGAATCCAGGAAGAATATGATTGTGTCTATGCGGTGGCGGATTGGCATGCCATCACCACGGAATATGAGACAGTCGCGTCGTACAACCTCCGTGAACGGTCCGAGCAGAAGGCGATGGAGCTCTTGGCCGCCGGAATCGATCCCAACCGGTCGATCCTGTTCATCCAGTCGGATGTCCCCGAGCATACGGAACTGGCTCTATTGTTTGGGATGTTTGTCCCCCTGCCCTGGCTGGAGCGGGTCCCGACCTACAAAGACCAGATCCAGAACCTGACCGGCAAAGATCTGCTCACTTATGGTTTTTTGGGATATCCAGTGCTCCAGGCGGCAGACATCCTGATCTACAAGGCTGCCCATGTCCCCGTGGGCGAGGACCAACTCCCCCACATCGAACTGACCCGCGAAATCGCCCGCCGGTTCAATTTCCTCTACCGCGAGGTGTTCCCCGAGCCCGAGGCACTTCAGACCGAGGTTAACCGTCTGCCCGGCCTTGATAACCGCAAGATGAGCAAGAGCTACAACAACGCCATCGACATGGTCGAGGAGGCCACAGTCACAACCAAACGGATCAGCGAGATGATCACCGATCCCGCCCGTATCCGCCGTACCGATCCCGGTGATCCAGATGTGTGCTCGGTGTTCACCTATCACAAGACCTTTACCCCCGCCGCCCGTGTAGCCGAGATCAACACCCTCTGCCGGAAGGCAGGGATTGGATGTGTCGAATGTAAACGGGAACTGGCGGCCAATGTGAACGCGGAGCTGGCTGAGTTCCGTGAGCGTTACAAAGAGATCGCCGCGAAACCAGCACAACTGCAGGAGATATTGAATGCTGGAACCGCACGCGCGCGGGCTATTGCCTCGAGTGTCTTGGCGGAGGCCAAGGAAGCCATTGGAATCAGCGGAAGGAAATGACCGAGGACCTCACCCCTCCCATCGAGCCCTCTGAATCCAGTACGGGCAAGCAGAAAGACTCTCCTTCTCCCTCTGGACAGGAGAGCGGAGAGGCTGTTGCTTTCACCACGCCCTGTACTTACCAGGTAACCCAGGAGTCTTTTCAGGGGCCGCTTGATAAGCTGCTGGAGCTAGTACGTGATCACAAAATAGACATCTTCACGGTCTCGCTGGCGGTCATCGCCAATGAATACCTCGCCTATGTCAACTCGATGGAGAAGCACAACCTCGATGAGGTCGGCGACTTCCTGGTAATCGCGGGTCATCTGATGGTTCTCAAATCGAGAAACCTGCTACCCACCGAGACCTTGGAAGAAGAAGACCAGGAGCCAGTGGATGAACAACAGCTGCTCCTCAAGCGGCTCAAGGATTATGAACGTTTCCGCGAGGTGGCCGACCTGTTGCGCAAGGCCGAGGAGGAACGCCATCAGCTTTATTGGCGCGAGAAACCCCCTCCGAGTGTGGAACAGAAGGATGTGGTCGAGTTTTACGAGGTCAATGTCTTCGACCTGGCTTCCGCCTTCAAGCGGGTGCTGGAGGAGATCGGAGAGGCACGTCCGAATCTTATCCAGGGAGAGGAATTCACCATCGATGAGAAGATGGCCGAGATCCAGCTTCTGCTCTACGAAACTGGGGAGATGTGCCTGAGCCTCTACCTTAAATCGATGCGTTCGCGCATCGAGGCAATTGTCACCTTCCTGGCGCTTCTAGAACTGATCCGCCTGTTGAAGGTGCGCGCCAAGCAATCGGCCATGCTGGGTGATATCTGGATCTACCGCGCCGAGGAAATCAAGCATGACTCAGCGGGCGAGGTGGAGATCGCCTATACCCCAGAGGGCGCGGGCTTTGTGGGCGATTCCGGAACGAACGCCCCCGTGGACCTGGCCAGCACACTCGAGGATGAGGAAGAACCACCCCTCCTCGACGATGAAACGAATCCTTCACCGGGAGCGGTTGACGTATGACCCTTGTTTCAATCCTGGAATCTCTCTTTTTCGCAACTGATGAACCCCTCACACCGGAACGGCTGGTGGAGGTGATTCAGGGCGAGACCCCCATGACCCTCAAAGCCGCGCTCGAGGACTGGAAAGCGCGACTCCTCGAGGATGAATCACGCGGGCTGCAATTGTTGGAGGTGGCGGGGGGGTATCTGCTGGCCACCAAACCCCAGAATTCGGAATACCTCGACCGGCTCCTTGACCGCCGCAAGAAGCGCACCCTGTCGCAGGCGGCGCTCGAGACCTTGGCGGTCATCGCCTACCGTGAACCCATCACCCGCGCGGAGATCGAAGCCATCCGTGGAGTCAATGTGGACACCATGATCCACACCCTTCTACAGCGCCGGCTCATTAAAATCTCTGGGCGAAAAGATGTCCCCGGCCACCCTTTCCTGTACAAGACCACTAAACACTTCCTGCATCACTTCGGTCTACGCAATCTCAATGAGTTGCCGAAGATCGATGAGCTCTCGCAGGCCCTGGCCGATGCCGAGAACCGGGTCGATGAACTGCCGCTTGAAGTAGGCGAGGAAATCCCGCTGGAAACAGAGACAGGTGAGCCGGACACCGAGACAACTGAAACGGCTGAGTAGGATTTCTTTCTGCTTTAACAAACACTTGCGGCTGGGGAGGTGCATGGTTCGGAGTTATTTCTTCCTCGAAGCATCCTCCGCTTGAAACCCAATCGGGCGGCGCTTAGTTTCGGGCGGGATCATGAGCTTGCGGATGGCTTCGAATACCACCTGGAACTGCTTGTCATACTTGTTCTGTGAAAGCATAAGGGAGAAAGCCACCGAAGTGTTTCATCGAAGGTATCACATTTTGTGATACCAAAGTCCTGGCTTCACTCTCGTTGAGTTGGAACATGAAGTCCTCTGGGAAACGCTCCGGATTACGCTTGACCTGCTGGCGAAGGGCAATCGGTTTAACACCATAAAGATCAGCCAGATCACGATCAAGCATCACCTTGTGACCACGGATGAGAAGGATGGCGTGTTCGATTTTTCCGCTGGAGATGACGAGCTGAGTCATGATAGGAATCTCGAATGAAGTGTATTGAGGGAAGCCCTCATTCGCCCACCAGCATACCTATAGTTTCATTCCCACCCAGCCCACACCAATTCCATCATGGTTTCTTAACCGGTCAATGAGCTGGCCAGCATGATGTTGGATGTGCCGGATGTTGTAGAACTGGAGTTCGAGCTTGTTGAATGGTAACCAATGAAACCCGGAAGCTGCCTCCAGATCCAGGCTGGCCACTCGTTCCTTGACCGCCTTCCGGCAAACTTCGAGATACTCAAGAATGTCTTCCTTCGAATATGGCTCCCCGATGTCCGGCATCTTGTGGGGCGGCCATGGAAGAGGACCAAGAGACTCATACTCATTGCGATGCTTGCTCCAAGGTACAAACTCCTGCTCGGAATCCTGCAGGTATAGGTCAGTAAAGAAGAGCGTATGGTAGGCGATATGCCAGAACCGGTTCTTGTAACCC
>CAYRBI010000046.1:16539-34476 GCA_964422415.1 uncultured bacterium
CATTCGGTTGACCCTCACCAGAATGCCAGATATGGTGCCCATCTGATTTGCGGGAATCCACCCCCCGGCATAAAATCAATAGATTCATGCGAACAAACCAATTTGGGGCCTTTGGCCTTATTATCGATTCCGAGATACCTCTTCCAGAGTTGATTCCCTATGGGGGAGGCAACGCGCCCGATGTCCGCATCCGTTTGGGAGCCATCCCCACCCACCTTGAGGAGCCCTCCCTAACCGGTGTTCTCTTCGAGGTCAAAGGGAACCAGTTTCTGCTCAGGATTGTGGGAGTGGGAGCCTACCTGGCGGAGAACGGAAGTAACATTACGATTGATCCAGTCCCTGGCTGCGATGCACAAGAGATCCGGGTCTTTCTCTTCACCTCCGTGTTCGGAGCACTTCTTCACCAGAGGGGATGCCTTCCGCTTCATGCCAGTTCGGTGGTGAAAGAGGATCAAGCCTTCGCCTTTGCTGGCCCCTCCGGGGTGGGAAAATCCACCTTGGCCGCCGCCCTCGAACAACGTGGTTATCATCTGATCGCGGATGACATCACAGTGATCAACCTGGATCGTATAGAACAGCCCGCCGTAGTTCCAGGTTATCCCCGCCTGAAACTCTGGAAAGACGTTATCAACCACCTCGGCTTCGAACATGGAGAGCCCACTCGTCTCCGGCAAACAATGGAAAAGTATTCCATCCCTTCCCAAGGGTTCCATGATCAACCGTTTCCACTCAAGGCGGTCTATTGTATGGAGATTGGGAATAACCAAGGCCATGCCTCCCTCCAACCCATAAAAGGCTGCGATAAACTCAGCTCCCTGACAAGGAACACTTACCGGGTCCGCTTCCTGAAGGGGATGGACATCGGGAACCGTCACTTCACCCAAGCCAATGCCCTGGCACGGAGTGTCCGCATGGTCTCCCTCTGGCGAACCAAAGATCTCACACAGCTGCAGGGCTTATTGGATTTATTGGAGGAGGATTTCCATTCATGAAGTGGATTTACTGGCTGGCCTCCTATCCCAAGTCGGGCAACACCTGGTTACGGGTGTTTCTGACAAATTACCTGCAAAACTCCGGAGAACCAGCGGATATCAACCAGCTGGAAGGGGGCCCGATCGCCAGCAGCCGGCCCCTGTTCGATGAATGGGCTGGCGTGGAGGCATCGGATCTCACCCCATTATCAGTCGAAAAACTCCGTCCCTATGTCTACCAGTCGTTAACGGACCAAACCAGTGAGCCTCTTTTTATTAAGATCCATGACGCAATCACATTGACAGCCGAAGGAATCCCATTAGTTCCAGCCGAAGCTACCCAGGGGGCGGTATACCTGGTCCGGAATCCCTTGGATGTGGTAGTTTCTTTCGCGGACCATTCGGGATGTACCTTGGACAAAACGATCCATAATATGGGCGATCAAGATTTCCAATTCGCATCGAAAGATGAGAGCCTGAATCTTCAGCTGCCCCAACGCCTTCTGACCTGGAGCGGGCATATCCACAGTTGGATCGATCAAAATGAGTTTCCCGTGCTTGTGGTACGATATGAAGATCTTCTTTCAGATCCCACCGCGAGGTTTCGAGAGATCATATTGTTCTGTGGGTTGTCTCTGGATGAAGAACGTCTCGGCAGGGCGGTGACATTCTCATCCTTCGAAGTTCTGAAGGGACAAGAGCTGGCCAAGGGCTTCAAGGAACGTACCCGCCACTCCCAGGCCTTCTTTCGTCAGGGCCGGGCGGGGGGATGGCGGGAGGTACTCACTTCAGAACAGGTGACTCAAGTGATTCGAGACCATGGCCCCATGATGGAACGTTTTGGGTACCTCTCCGCCGGGGGGGAACTTCCGGATGAGAGATGAGGAAATGACAAAGGAGTAAAACAGCATGTCCTCTGATACCGTGATTGGTATGGACACAGTCTTCAAGCAATCGCCGGGGTTGATGGCTAGTGAATTGGATGGAGATACTGTGCTGATGAGTGTAGATTCCGGTGCTTATTATGGTCTTGAGGCTACCGGGCAGGCCATCTGGACTCACCTAGCCCAACCGGTGAAGGTCGCCGATTTGGTGGACCGGCTCTTGGAGCGTTACAATGTGGACCGGGTCCTGTGCGAAAAACAGGTGCTCGATTTCCTCGAAAAGGTGGAGAGCGAGGGACTAATCCAGAGGTGCTAGTACTTGGTGGGATTGATGAAACAACAGAAACCTCACCCCTACATCCCCTCTCCCACGTGGCGAGGGGACTGGCTCCCCTTTCTCCTTGGCAGAGAAGGGGGTCGGGGGGATGAGGTCCGAAACGTAGCATCACCAATCCAACAAGGCACTAGGAGCTGAGACCCCCACACCCATGGATACAGTTCGTGGAAAAGATGACTGTGTTGAATCGTGGAGGATCTGGAAAGATTGGAGGAACATGGAAAACACAAAGCGGCAGAGCTTTCCATGAGCTTCCAGACCTTCCATTGTCTTCCAGGATTCAACACAGCTGAGTCATAGAATTACACGCATGAATTCACCACTCCTGACCTATCTCCATCTCCCCAAATCGAACCGGCGTTTGGTGTGGGAGACCCTCTGGGAACTCCTTTCCGTGGAGCTCATGGTCCGAGTGAGACCCTTCAAGCAGTATGCCCATTCATTGGGAAAACAGGGACTGGAATTATCTCCACAGACCGGAGACCCCCAACAAGTCCATGCTGTCAAGGAGATCCGTTGGGCAGTACATGCGGTCACACGGCGGCTGCCCTGGAAGTGCCGTTGCCTGGTACAGGCCATAGCGGGTAAGCGAATGCTCCAGCGCCGGGGGATTACTAGTACCCTTTACCTGGGGGTGGACCATGGCGGGACGAAATGGTTGGAGGCCCATGCCTGGCTGCGCTATGGCGAGGTGATGGTCACTGGTGGTCCGGGGCATGAACGCTTCAAGATTATTTCCACCTTTACCGAGGACTCACAATGAATGGGATTCTGGGATACCTGAGGCTCGATCATGCTCCTGTGGAAGGGGAGACCTTCGAGACCATGCAACAGGCTTTGTCCTCCTGGGGAGCCGATGGATCTAGTTCCTGGAGGGAAGGGCCCATGGCCCTGGGGTGCCAGTATTGTTTTACGCTTCCAGAAGAGAAACAGGCCGGAGTTCAGCCTTTGGGACCCACCCCTCACGGTTGGGTTCTGGCTGCATCGGCACGGCTGGATAACCGTGAGGAACTCCTCGCGGAGATAGACATCCCCACAGGGGAATGGAACTCAATACCTGACACCCACTTGATCCAACACACTTATGCCCATTGGGGAGAAGACTGTGTTGATCACCTCTTGGGGGATTGGTCTTTCGCTCTCTGGGACGCTAAAGCCCGGAAGCTTTTCCTGGCCCGTGACCACCATGGCAATACCAGCCTCTACTATACACAGGGTTCTGGTTTCTTTGCCTTTGCTTCGAATAAGAAACCCCTGCTAGCCTTACCAGAGGTACCCCAGAAACTTGATCTACTCCGAATCGCACAGGTGCTCACCGCCTGGCATGGCGATGGGGTGAGAACCGCCTATGAGGGCATCCTTCGCTTACCACCAGCTCACTGCCTGACTGTCTCCAATGGAAGCATTGCTGTCCGGCGGTATTGGCATCTGGAGAAGGCCCCCATGATCCACCTGGCCCGTGAGGAGGATTATCTGGAAGCCTTTCTCGAACACTACACCCGGGCGGTGCGGTCACGGCTGCGCTCGGTCACTCAGGTGGGTGTGACCCTGAGTGGGGGGTTGGATTCGGGGTCGGTCAGCGCTCTCGCGGCGCGTGAATTACGCGCCAAGGGAGAAAGGTTGTCTGCCTTCACCTCGGTCCCGCTCACCGATCCAGATTCTTACACCGAAAGACACCGTTTCGGCGATGAGGCTCCGTTTGCTCAAGCCACCGCGGACCTGGCCGGGAACATCGATACCAACTGGATCAGTGCGGAAGAGATGTCAGTCCTGGGGGGCATCGAACGGATGTTGGAGATCCACGATAGCCCCGGCCATGCGGCGGGAAATCAGTTCTGGATCTGTTCGTTGCTTGAGACGGTTCATCAACGGGGGATGCGTGTGCTCCTGACCGGACAGGGGGGCAATGCCACAGTGTCTTGGACCGGGGGAGTGACAAGTCTGTTGCCCTCTCTATGGCCTTGGGAGTGGACAAACCTGGTAGGAGAGTTCACACGCCTAAGAGAACGCCACGGGATTTCTCCAATTCATGCCATCAAGCGTTTCATTCTCAAGCCCTTGCTCTTCCCATGGGTGGCTCCCCAGATGAGATCCTGGAGGTTTTGGAGCTCGATCTATCTGGATTACTCGGCGATCCGGCCGGGATTCGCCCGGTCATTGAATCTCGACCGTTTAATGTCCCAAGGGGGACACGATCCCCGGTTTAGAACAAAACGTAATCCACGTGCTCAGAGGTACGCTATCGTCAGGCCGGGGGAGATGATGGCATGTGCACTGTGGGGGGAAAACAGTGGGGCCTTTGGCATGGAGGTGCGTGACCCCACCCTGGACAAACGGCTGATGGAATTCTGCTTGGGGATTCCGGATGAATATTATTATGCCGAGGGGATCGACCGCGCGGTCTTGCGGCGGGCCTTCCGTGATCTTCTCCCAGATAAGGTCCGCTTAAATCGCCGGAGGGGATTACAAGCCGCGGATGTGGTAGAGCGTCTCCAGTTACAGATAGGTGAGATTGAACATCAGCTCCGGCAACTGGAGCGCCATCCTCTGGCGATGGAGATACTCGACCTGCCCAGGATGTCGCGGATCGCGGCTTCACTCCGTCAAGGACCCACCCATGCGAACACCAGCGACTGCGGCAACATTTTTTTACGGGGGTTGGGCGTGGGGCTGTTTTTGCTCAGGTTTTGAGGTATTTTAGTTGTTCCAGGAAGAATCATTCGCTGGGGATTGGACAACCACCGAAGGGTGTGTGTTGTTGCTAAATGTCTTTTAGGTTGTACTTAGGAGTAAATGAAGTGGAAAAGCTCAGGGTGGACATACAAGTGGACTCGAAAACGGATCCTTTGCGGAAAGACGACTGGACCCGGCCGGAGATAAAGATGTTATCTTTGGACAAAACCAGATCTGGTTCTGATGCCACTGAGGATATGACTGGACCGAGCTAGCAGATTTTCCACTTTTCCAAAGGGTGAGTTTCCATGATAAGCCCTGTCTCTATAAAGGACGCATCAGTATTCAATAAGGATTGTTATTTCTGATATCGCCCCGCGAAACACTGTTTTCTCTCAAGGATCCCACTTAATCAATTGAACTCCTTCTGGGCAGGGTGTATCTTAGTATTCCATAGTCCACAAAAGGAGAGCTCAACATGGATGAGACACGGGTGAGTAAGCCAGTAAACTCGGAAACAGAACTGTCTCACAAAGAGGAGTGGACCCGGCCGGAGTTGAAAATAATCGGAATGGAACAAACCAGTATAGGCAATCCTGTCACGGCCGAAGGAACGACAGTTGGTAGTTAGGGTAGTTGCTCGATCTATCTTAAGAGGTGTATCGAGCCCCGTCCGGGTATGGGGGTGTTGGAAAGCTGTTTTTAGGGGAGCACAGGCTGCTCACCGCTGTTTCATCTCCTCATCCGCTTGAGTCCGTGGATAATGTCAGCGGACTCATCTGGAAGGACCCGAAGTGACCACCTTTCCCCACCAAAAAATTCTAAAAGCCAGTTACCAGCTCGTCTATCTGCCCCAAGCACTCCGCTTGGTATGGCAAGCCTGCCCGCGTTGGACCATGACCTGGGGAGCACTTCTCTTTGTGCAGGGGATCCTCCCGATCGGTGTCGTCACCCTTACCCGTAGCGCGGTCAATGCGGCAGCGGCCTATGTTCATGGGGCACAGGGCTTTGCGTCCCTCCTCGGCCTCCTGGTTGTGTTGGGACTGGCCATGCTTCTGATCGAGATGCTCAATGCGTTGCTCACCTATGTCCGGGGTGTCCAGTCGGAGCTGGTCCAAGACCATGTGACCAGCCTGGTCCATCAACAAGCCCTGGCATTAGATCTGAGTTATTACGAAACACCTGAGTACTACGACAGCCTGCACCGGGCCCATGTGGATGCCGTGAACCAGCCCCTCATGCTACTGGAGAATCTGGGAAGTGTGATGCAGACCAGCCTCACCCTGGGGGGGATGGCCCTAGTGCTGGCAGCGTATGCAGGATGGTTACCCTTGATCCTGGTGGGGAGTTCACTCCCAGCGCTGTGGGCGGTGGGCAAGTTCACCTTGACTATGCACCGGTGGCGCCTGCGGAACACCTATGCGGAACGCCGGCTACGTTATTTCAGCTCCTTGATATCTCTGCGTGAAGCGGCAATGGAGATCCGCTTGTTCAACCTGGGACCGCATTTCCATGAGGCCTATAGCCAGATCCGCGCACGCTTGAGATCAGAACGGTTCGGAATCACCCGCGCGCAGATGAAGGCCGAGATGATGGCCAGCAGCACAGCTCTGGCTGGGATGGGAATCTGCGCCTGGTGGCTCCTCCACCAGACCGCCCAAGGGAAAGGAACTCTCGGCGACCTGGCGCTCTTCTTCCAGGTCTTCTCTCAAAGTCAAGGATTACTACGCACCCTGCTCCGGAACGCGGGGGGGATTTATAATAATCTCCTCTTCTTGGAAAACCTCTTTGATTTCCTGGATCTCGAACCACGTTTGGTGCAGATCCCGCTTCCTAGCCTCCAAAACGAGGAGAGATCGCAACTGTCCATGGATTCATGCTTTCGCGGGATTGACGAGAGTGTGGAGTTATCCGCTAAGCCCTTGTCTCCCCTCCGCGGAGCACTCCGCCTGGAGGAGGTGACCTTCACCTACCCTGGTGCTCAGCATCCGGTCTTCAAAGACTTCTCGATCACCTTCCGCGCGGGACAAATCACTGCCATTGTGGGCGACAACGGCGCTGGCAAGAGTACCCTGTGTAAACTTCTTTGCCGCCTTTATGACCCTGACAGTGGACGGGTTACCTGGGATGGAGAAGATGTCCGCACCTATACCCCAGAAGCATTACACCGTGAGATCACGGTGTTGCTCCAGGAGCCGGTCCGTTACCATGCCAGTACACGGGAGAACATCGTGTTTGGGGATGTGGAACGAAATCCCACCCAAGAGGAGATCGAAGGGGCTGTCCGGGCGGCCTCGGCCACAGCGCTTATTCAAGAACTTCCCAAGGGATATGACACGATCTTGGGGAAATGGTTTGGCGGATCGGAATTAAGCGGGGGTGAATGGCAACGTCTCGCGGTGGCCCGTGCCTTCATTCGCAAGGCCTCCCTACTCATGTTGGATGAACCCACCAGCGCGATGGATTCCTGGAGTGAGGCGGCGTGGTACCAGCATTTTAAGGAGATGGTTCGTGGACGTACCGCGCTGCTCATCACACACCGCTTCACTACCGCGATGCAGGCGGACCTGATTTATGTCATGCGTGAGGGAAAGGTGGTCGAAAGCGGTAGTCATGCCGAATTGATCGCCAGCAAAGGGTATTACGCACATTCCTGGGACACACAGATGAAGGCGGGGAAGCAGACCCCCCTGCCGGTTTCCGGCACCCACAAAGCATGAAAATGGAGTCCGTGGTCTGTTGTTAGCCGGTGGCAAGGCAACGTGATGGGATCCATTGCTCACGTTTTCATACCGCCGTCCCCGGAGTGCTGTCACACCGGGAACAGCGGCATAAAACATATATGAGTGATAGAACACCTCTGCCTTGTCCTCGGAAAACAACGGAATGAAGGACACGATGGCTCTCTTTTCGAAGCGGAAGAGCCAATTCCAGGAAAACCCGCCTCAAGTTCTCCGCATCAACCGCCAGATGGCCAGACCAACATCCCGCAACATGTATCCCCAACGGTAGGGGTAATACAATGGCCAGAGCCAAGAGGGACGAGGGTTGTGGTGTTGGTGGATATACTCCGGCGAGGGGAACAAGAAAGCCCACAGCATCTTGGCGCGTCCAGGCCAATCCTTGGTCTGGAGGACCAACAAGCGCCCCACCGCCCGGTCGAGGAATATTTCTTGTGAACGCATCTTCACCAACTCGGCGGCCCGTTCTTGCTTGAGCCCGTCAAGCTGTTCAAGTACCCCCTCTGGAATCCTTGACCCGAAGCGTTTTTGAACCCCCTCGAGGGCCGCGCTCACGACCGGAGCCCATTCCAATTCTCCCGCACGCTCCACCAGCAGATCCCAGTCGATACGCTCACTCCATTTTTGAAGGATCAGATGCAGATCGTAGAACCACAGTAGTTGTGAGCGAGCCTCGCCATGGGAGAGCATCAAATGCCCAGAGAGATAGATCAGGTTGGCAGTGGGACTAAAGGTCCAGGCGGTGGTCACCCCTCCATGCGCGTTGGGAATGAGATAAGTCTCGGTTTGGGTCCAAAACCACTCGAGGGGTGCGGTGAACCAATCCGAGGGAGTGCCAAACAGGCGCTGGTGGACTTCGACATGAAGTGGGCGCGGGGTTCTACGTCCCAGATGGATATGGTGACGGATCAAATTATCAAATCCCTCAGCCACCTCTTGCATATCACGATGAAAACCAATCTCTCCGAGGCATTGTTCCACCCTATCGAGCTGTTCCGGAGGGACCAGAATGTCGATATCCCCCAGCGGTCTCAATCCGGGATTGAGATAAAGCGTAAAGGCCAGCGCACCTCCCTTTAGCACCACCACGGGATTGACCTTACCCTCCAGCGCGGGAAGGATGTGATCAGCCAGATCATACTGAATGGAGATGTTTCGTATCTGATTCATGCGGAGGATTGAGCGAAGACTTTCCAGGATCGAGGGTGGAACCAGAAACGCCTCTTTATTCTGTTCCAAGGCCCAGTACAGAATGGGTTGCACACGCTCCCGCTGAGCCAGCTCGGCCAGCCTGGACCAGTCATCGGATGAAAGGTTCTCCAAACCTGGATGGGAAAGATCTCCCACTATTAAGGCACAGAGGATGGGGAGAAAGTGTTCGCGTAGAGAGGCCGCATCGGTTGGGCGTGATGGGGTAGGTGACATGATTTCTCCGTGTATCTTATAGATGCCAGGAGTGAGATCCCACCCCTCATACCGGCATGACCGGTAACCAGTCCTTACCTTTACCTGGATTCTGTTATCATCTTTCACGTTGGCTACTGTCATATCAGGTAGAATCCCACCAGGAGGATGAAAAATGTTTCGAGCTCTTTTTCTGGTTACCTTCTTCTTGTTGTGTTGTACCCCTAACGCTTTCGGAGTTACCGCCTCGCCGGAAGAAATCGCAGTAGCGAACCAGTGGGTGGAGCGATACTTCGCGGGGGAAGCCGCGAGTCCACGGGCTTTTTCGTTTATATGCGATGGTTCTCCATCGAGCCAGTTGCTATCCGGGTGGAAAGCCAATGTTACGCGGGATGATTCAGACCCGGAAAAAACTCAATTTATACTGAAGTCGGATGATCTCAAGACCGGTCTCCAGTTCACTTACACAGCGGCCCTTTATCGTTCACATGCTGCAGTCGAAGTGTTGTTACGGATCACGAACACCGGCAATACAGATTCCCCCTTACTCGAGAAGATCCTACCGCTGGATTGTCCCTTCCCTACCCCGGCCTGGCCATGCACGGTCCATCACATGCTGGGAGATTGGAACTCCGAACGTTCCTTCCTGCCCCTGGCCGACAAGTTGGAGCCGGAAAAAAACAAGACCCTGACAGTCGCGCCTAACGGAGGCCGTTCCTCGGATGAGCAGATGCCCTTTTTCAACATGCAGTGGCAGGGCGGCGGTGTGGTTCTAGCCGTGGGTTGGGCGGGCCAGTGGGAGACCACCATCGAATCCGGGCCGGACCAAAAGCTGCAAGTGCGGTCTGGACAACAGCTCACCCACCTCCGTCTACATCCAGGAGAGTCGATCCGTACACCCCGTATCTTGTTGCAGTTCTGGCAGGGAGATGACGACCTGCGCGCTTACAACCTGTTCCGCCAGTGGATGCTGGCATGCAACCTGCCGAGACGGAATGGGGAACTCGTGTTGGCCCCTATCTGCGGTTCCGTGGCCGAGACCGCGCCGGATGGCTCTTACGAGGAACCGCATCTCCGTGTGATGAAACCGCTGGCCGAACGCGGCATCGAAGTTTTCTGGTCCGACATGGATCCCCAGCAGTGGTACCCCATCGGTTTCCCCGACGGCACGGGAACCTGGGAACCCGATCCGGCCAAGTACCCTCATGGCCTGGGTCCCATCGGGAAGGCAGCCCATGCGGCGGGACTACAATACCTGCTGTGGTTCGAGCCAGAACGTGTCGCACCGGGCACACGCATTGAAAAAGAACACCCTGAGTGGGTCTCCATGCATGGGTCTCAACACCTTTTCCGTCTCGATCTTCCCGAGGCACGCCAGTGGCTAACGGACTACATCGATGTGCAAATCACCGAGGCGGGGCTGGAGTGGATTCGTTGGGATTTTAACCTGCGCCCCCTCAACCATTGGCACGGGAATGATACCCCTGAACGCGAGGGTATGACCGAGATCCGCCATGTCGAGGGGCTCTACGCCATGTGGGAAGACCTTATGCGCCGGCATCCTGGGCTGATCGTTGACATCTGCGCCAGCGGAGGACGGCGTCTCGACTTCGAGACCATGCGCTATGGCCTGCCCTTGTGGCACAGCGACCTTCAATGTTTCGGTCCCAATCCGATGGCCAACCAACTGCAAAACGGGGGCCTGTTCCGATGGGTACCGCTACATGGGTGCGGTCTGTTTGGTCTGGAACCCTCCTATGATTTCCGTAGTGGCATGACCACCGGCAACATCTTCTGCCTGGGAGCTCATAACCCAGAGAACGAAGAGGGTGTTCGCAAATCGGTGGCTCTCTACAAGGAACTGCGTCCCTTCCTGCTGGGCGATTTCTACCCGCTGTTCCCGCATCTCGCCGAGGAGAGTGTGTGGTATGGTTACCAATTCCACCGCCCCGACCTGAATGCAGGATACGCCCTTCTCTTCCGCCGTAAGGATGCCCCCTATCCAGATGCGGAGTTGAATCTCCAAGGGTTGGATGATACCAAGCGATACCGGGTGACTTACGAGGGTCAAACCGAACCCACTGAGTGCCAGGGTACAGACTTACACAAGTTCCGGGTAACCATACCCAACCGGGAAAGCAGCCTCATTGTACACTACAGAGGCCTCTGAGGTCATAAACCTTCATTAACATATCTTCAATGGATTGTGGCTGGTTCATCCAGCCACAACCCACCAGAGGATCCCAGGTTGATCTTGTTCATAGCGGCAAATCATTGGGTTAATGCAAATCATATGTTCAAAGAATCTATTCCAGAAGAAGCCGGGTGATGAGAAACAATTGGATCACGACTTGCCGCATACGGTTCTTTCCTAACCTGTCCATCATTTTAATGAGTTTGGCGTATTTGTTTGGCCTAACCGTAAACGCTGCTGCTGAACTTGTGAATATCGGCATTTATGAAAATGCGCCCAAAGTCTTCCTCTCCGGATCTGGTGAACCCTCCGGCATCTTTGTCGATATCATTGAGCACATAGCAAAGAGTGAGGGATGGAGCCTGAACTATTCCTCCGGCACATGGGCAGAGGGATTGGACCGGTTGAAAAGAGGGGACATCGACCTCATGCCGGATGTGGCTTATACAACAGACCGGGAATCGGATTATTCGTTTCACACCGTGCCAGTCCTTTCCTCATGGTATCAGGTATACGCTCCAAAGGGCCGTGGAATCATTTCCATTTTAGATCTAGATGGTAAACGTATTTCTGTTTTGGAACGTTCCATTCAACACGAGGACTTCGCCCGGCTGGCCGGTAGCTTTGGATTAAAAACCACGCTCATTCCAAAAGAAGATTATAAGGCCGTTTTTGAGGAGGTAACCAAGGGAGGAGCGGATGCAGCCATCACCAACCACTTCTACGGAATGATGCACGCGAGAGATTTAGGGCTTGAAGATACAGCAGTGCTTTTCAGCCCATCGGATCTTTTTTTCGCGGCCTCTAAGAATGATCCCAAACAATTGCTGACGACTATTGACCGGCATCTACTGGACCTCAAAAAGGATTCACAATCAATCTACTATAAATCATTAAAAAGATGGACATCCGAAGAGGTAGGATTTGAGATTCCAGGATGGCTTCGTATTCTTGGATTGGTTGTGGGTGTAGGCCTTCTCATAAGTCTTTTGGGAAGCGTTGTATTAAAACACCAAGTCAATGCGCGCACCTTGGAACTCATCCAGATCAACCAAAAAATGGAGCAACGTATTATCGAGCGCACGCGCGAACTCGCCTTGGCCAAGGAGCGTGCCGAATTGGCCGACCAGATCAAATCCAATTTCCTGGCCGCCATGTCCCATGAGCTACGCACTCCACTCAATTCCATCATCGGATTTACAGGGATCGTGTTACAGGGCCTGCCTGGTCCACTCAATCCTGAGCAGACCAAGCAACTCAGAATGGTCCAGGGAAGTGCCCGGCATTTGCTGGACCTCATCAACGATGTTCTGGATCTCTCCAAGATCGAAGCAGGCCAGTTGGAGGTGGAAGCAAAACCCTTTGACGCGCGCATATCAATCGAGAAGATCATACGTTTGGTAACCCCTTTTGCGGAGAAGAAGAACCTGGCTTTGTTGGCTGACCTGTCGCCTGAGGTGGGTGAATTGGTCAGTGACTGCCACCGCTTCGAGCAGGTTCTTATTAATCTACTCAATAATGGCTTGAAATTCACTGAAAAGGGATCTGTCCGTGTTGAATGTGCCGTAGATGGTCAGGAGCTTGTTACACGGGTGGTGGACACGGGCATCGGCATTCAACCGGAGGATATGGGAAAACTGTTCCAGACATTCCAACAGATTGATGCAGGCCTATCACGCAACCACGAGGGAACTGGGCTGGGTTTATCCATCTGCAAGCGGTTGGTCGAAAAGATGGGCGGGCGGATCTGGGTGGAAAGTGAATGGGGAGTTGGAAGTGTATTCACATTCACACTCCCCCTCGGCCACCGGTAGGAGACCTTCCATGATACAGAGTTAACTGGTCATCGAAGACAATGAACACACACCCGTCTTTTTTGGGGAGTACGAGAAGCGTAGGAAAATGTCAGTTGCACTGTTGTAGGAAGGGCCTGTAGAATTAGTAAAATGATAGCATCCTATGATTCTGAGAAAAAAAAACAGCCTGAGTGCTCATACCCAGGGGGGCTGTACTGGCGGCAATCGAACAGAGTGGTTGCACAAGGAGTCGGATTGTCCTTTCTCCGAGAGCCGGGGAAAGAATGTCTTTCAAGGCATGATCCCGTTGTTTTGGTATTATTAATAAACCCTGAGAAAGGGAGGTCGCAGTATGAGCAAGAGACCACGGATCCCTCTTTCCGCTGAGAAGTGCGTGATTATGGTCCTTTTGCTATCTGCTCTAGGGGGCAGTATCCTCATGGGTCTTGTTGTTAAGGATCTCATCCAGCGGACACAGTTGGCGCAATACCCAACACAGAACAAACCCACGGTTATCAAGGATGCATGGCGAGACCTGGAGTTCATGTCATGGATGCCTACTTTCCCATGCTTGTCATTCATCGTTCAAAGGGGATTTTCCATCACTCACACAAACACGTATTCGTTACAGGAGGAAACCCTTGACCAATTCTTCCAGCTCCCCCTGATATCTGGCTTCCTTACCGTGCTGATGTTGGCGGTCTTTGGCAACCTGGGTGTGGGATTCATGCAAGGGATTGGACGATGGTGGACTCGCAAGGAACGCCTCGTGTTCGCCAGCGAAGAACTTCTCTGTCTTGTCGCAGGAGACACCCCTGACCACAACCAGATATATGACAACGGGAATCAATCTGGCCAGACCAATGGATCTGGCCAGGACGTTACCGGACAAAAACAAGTGGAACAAGTTCTGCTTGAAAGTGAACGTAAGTATCGCGAATTAGTGGAAAACGCCAACTGCATCATTCTGCGTTTGACACGCGATGGACGGGTCACCTTCTTGAACGAGTATGGCCAACGCTTCTTTGGCTACACAGAAGCCGAGATCGTGGGCCGTCATGTAATCGGCACGATCGTCCCGGAGAAAGACAGCAATGGCCGGGACCTCCATCTCATGATCGACCATATCTGCGCGAATCCAGCTGATTACGAACACAACATCAACCAAAACATGCGTTGTAATGGCGAAAAGGTCTGGATCTCCTGGACCAACAGGTTCGCCTTTGATGACCAAGGCCGGGTTGAAGGAATCCTCAGCATCGGATCCGATATTACGGATCGAAAGCGGGCGGAAGAAGAGTTACACAAACAGAACCGGGCGCTCCGGGTCATCACTGATTGCAACCAGGCGTTGATTCACGCCACCGATGAAGTGGAGTTGCTGAACCGGATCTGCCATCTCGTGACAGACATTGGCGGTTACCGGCTGGCATGGGTTGGTTACGCGGAGCAGGACGAAACCAAGAGTGTGCGTCCCGTAGCTCAATCGGGTTTCGAGGAAGGCTATCTGGAAACGCTTCGGATCACTTGGGATGACACCGAACGTGGACGTGGTCCTACCGGTACCACCATCCGGACCGGTCAACCCTGTGTGGCACACGACATTACGACAGATCCCAACTACGCTCCATGGCGTACCGAGGCGCTCAAACGCGGTTATGCCTCCTCGCTGGTGTTGCCTCTCAAAACGGATGGGCGGGTATTTGGGGCTCTAAACATTTACTCAGCCCAGGCAGAAGCATTTGACACTGCGGAGATCAAGCTACTAGCCGAGCTGGCAGATGACTTGGCGTATGGACTTACGGCATTAAGAACCCGCATTCAACAGAAACAGGCCGAAGCAGCGTTACACGAGAGCGAGGAACGTCTGCGCCTACTTGGAAACAACTTGCCCGATAGCTATGTGTATCAATACACCTATGGAGCCGATAATACCCCTCGCTTTCTTTATCTAAGCACCGGGATGGAGAAGCTTCATGGCCTGAAAGCAGAGGATGTACTACGCGACGCCAAGGTGCTGTATCAACAAATCACACCCACTCAACGGCCAGTGTTGCAGGCGGCTGAAATGGCCAGTCTCCAAAATCTGACCGACTTTGAGATTGAACTAGAGATGCAGCGTGCCGATGGAGAAAAGCGCTGGTTGCGTGTGTGCTCCCGCCCACGGCGTGAGCCTGGAGGTCTGGTTGTATGGGATGGCGTGGCCATTGACATCACCGCTCATAAGCGGAACGAGGCAGCGCGCCAGGCAGCCGAACAACAGCTTGCGAATATCATCGAATTTCTACCGGATGCCACATTCGTGATTGACCAGGACAAGCGTGTCATCGCCTGGAACCACGCCTGTGAAACCATGACTGGCGTAAAGAAGGCAGCGATACTGGGGCAAGGAGATTATGCTTATGCGGAAGCATTTTTCGGTGAACGGCGCCCGATTCTGATTGATCAATTGGGTTTGCCACCAGCAGATCTGGAAGCCTTCCATAAATACGTTAATTATGTCCGTCAAACGGACGAAATGCTCCATGCCGAGGTGTTCGTACCTCGTTTAAGGGGTGGGCAAGGCGCGCACCTTTGGGGTGCGGCGGCCCCCCTGTATAACCAGGAAGGACAGCGATGTGGCGCCATTGAGGTGATCCGGGATGTAACCGAGGAAAAGCTCATCGAGCAAGCGCTGCACGACAGTGAACTCAAACACCGTACCTTGTTCGAGAGCGCCGGTGACGCGATTTTATTGATTCGCGAGGGCCGCTTCATTGACTGTAATGCTCGAACACTGGCGGTGTATGGCTGTTCCCGTGAGCAAATCATCGGTGCTTATCCCTTCGATTTCTCGCCCCCGGTACAGCCAGACGGACGCCGGTCTGATGAAAGCGCCATGGAGAAGATCAATCAGGCCCTGATGGGAAGACCGCAGTTTTTCGAATGGGAACATTGCCGTTGGGACAAATCACCGTTCACAGCGGAAGTCAGTTTGAACAGTCTGGAATTGGGTGGCGAAGTTCTCCTCCAAGCCATTGTCCGTGATATCAGCCAGCGCAAGCAGGCGGAGGAAGCTCTGCGCCAGAGCGAAGCCACCATCCGTAGCGTGTTCGCGGCCGCGCCGGTGGGAATCTGTATTATGAAGGACCGGGTGTATAAGAGCGCGAACAAATACTGGTGTGAGAAGTTCGGGTATCCAGAAGAATCCATCATTGGGAAGACGACCCGGATGTTGTATGAGAGTGATGAGGCGTGGAACCAGGTGGGTCAGATGTTGTATGCCCATATACAGGTGGGAGAATCAGCATCCATCGAAACAAGGTTGCGCCGTAGTGATGGAGTGTTCCGTGAGGTTATTGTGACCGCCGCTCCCATCCAGCACGATGATCCTTCGGCTGGTACGGTGGCCATCATCCACGACATAACGGAGCGTAAAGAGGCAGAACGGGCGCTACACGACAGCGAACTCAAGCACCGCACACTCTTCGAGACGGCCAGCGATGCGATCCTCCTCATGCGCGGTGGCCGCATTATTGATTGCAACGCTCGAACACTCACCATCATTGGATGTACAAGAGAGCAGATCCTCGGGTCTAATCCCTTTGATTTCTCACCGCCAACCCAGCCCGACGGACAGCAATCTTATGAACGCGCCATGGAGATGACCAATCAGGCGCTGAAAGGAAAACCACAAATCTTCGAATGGGAACTCTGCCGCTGGGACAAATCTCCCTTCATGGCGGAAATCAGCTTGAACAGTGTGGAGTTGGGTGGAGAGGTTCTCCTACAAGCTATCATCCGCGATGTCAGTGAACGCAAGCGGGCGGAACTCGCACTCCGTGAGAGCGAGGCGCGGTACCGTGGTCTCTTTGAGGACTGTCCTACATCTCTTTGGGAAGAAGATTTCTCGGAGGTGAAGTCCTATATTGACGGATTACGACGTTCTGGAATCACCGACCTTAAAGCATATTTCGAGAGCCACCCCAACACACTGCGCGAATGCGCGGCCATGATCAAGATTCTGGATGTGAACCGGGCAACTCTGGAGCTACTCCAATATGAACGAAGGGAAGATCTGTGTGGCCACCTGTCCAAGGTGTTCCGGGAAGATTCCTACGATCTGTTCCGGGCGGAATTGACCGCCTTGGCGTCAGGCGTCAAGGTGTTTCAGACTGAAACACTCAACCACAACCGGCGCGGGGAGGGAATCCATGTAACATGACTGTTGCGATCGTACCCGGCCATGAAGAGACATGGTCGCGGGTGTTTGTGTCGCTTCTGGACATCTCGCCCCGTGTCCGCGCGGAGGAAGAGCTACGGATGCTCAACACCGTACTTGAAAAGCGGGTCGAACAGCGCACCGCGGAGTTGGCCTTGGCCAAGGAGCGCGCCGAGTCAGCCGACCGGATCAAGTCCAATTTCCTGGCCGCCATGTCGCATGAGCTCCGCACCCCCCTCAATTCCATCATCGGATTCACCGGGATCGTATTACAGGGCTTGCCCGGTCCACTCAACCCTGAGCAGACCAAGCAACTCGGAATGGTCCAGGGAAGTGCCCGCCATTTACTGGACCTCATCAATGATGTCCTTGACCTTTCTAAGATCGAGGCAGGCCAGTTGGAGGTGGAGGCCAAGCCCTTCAACGCGCGTGAATCGGTAGAAAAAGCCGTGCATTTAGTAACGCCTCTGGCCGAAAAGAAGAACTTGGCTTTGTCAGTTAACCTTTCGCCCGAGGTGGGTGAATTGATCAGTGACCGCCGCCGTTTCGAACAGATTCTAATTAATCTACTCAATAATGGGTTGAAATTTACCGAGAAGGGATCTGTTCGCATTGAGTGTGCCGTGAAGGGCCAAGAGCTTGTGACACAAGTGGTGGACACTGGCATTGGGATCAAACCCGAAGACAGATACAAGCTTTTCCAGGCCTTTCAACAAATCGATGTGGGTCTGACACG
>CAYRBI010000047.1:0-16487 GCA_964422415.1 uncultured bacterium
CCTCCCCCGCCAGGGGGGAGGGAGTTGTATGTTGTTCACGCTTTAGCGTGTGTTTGCTCCCTCTCCCCTGGCAGGGGAGGGTTGGGGGGGGATCCGTCACATTACCCCATATTTCCTACAGGATATGTCTTTATCTTTTACAAACCATATAAAAACAACTGGCCCAGGAGTTGGACTCCTGAGCCAGGCTAGGAACGGGAGTCTGACTCCCACATATGTGTGAAGTAGAACTAAGATGTTCTTATCTTCCCGAGAAGTTGTGGGTGTTGAGATCTTTCCAGCTCTCCTCATCCTCGCCGGTATCGTCACCCTTCATCTCCTCCTTGGCGGGAGCGGCAGCTTCAGCCTTCACCTCGCCAAACTTGATAGGGATGATGCTGTAGCTCTTGCCATACAGAGCCACCAGGTTGTCAGCACCATTCTCATCGGGACTGAACATGAAGGTCAGGTTCGGGATGGTCATGTTCTGGTGATCCTTGATCTCGAGCTTGGTCTTCTTGGCTTCAGCACCAGCCCACACGACGAAATAGATGGCGCCCTTCTCATTGGCATTGAAACCAGCGGTGTACTTGCCAGCCGGAACCTGGATGTCACCGATGATCAGACCCTTCTTGGTTTCGATTGTGGCTAACTTACCAAACTCTTCGCCGCCGTTGAGACTGTCCAGAGTGGTCTTGTCGAGGGTCCCCTTGCGCATCTTCTCCCAGGTGCCATCCCTCTCTAGTGGACGCGCGTCATATGAGAAATCAAGGACTTCCTCGCCGCCCATTTCAATACCCACGCAATACTTCGGGACCTCTGCCTGAGCCATACTGATCAAGCCACAAACCAAAACCAACATTAATATGGCCGTCTTCATTTTTGATTTGTCTCCCTGTTACGATTTGTTTTTAGTTTAGTAGGAAAGATAACCTATTTCAAATGGCATCGAGTAGAAAAGGTAGCGTTTCCGGCCTTCTTAGGGAAGGGGAGGAATTCTGCCACGCCAGTTCGGAGGGAGAAAAAACAACTGGCCCAGGAGTTGGACTCCTAGGCCAGGTTTTTTACGGGAGTTGCACTCCCGCTTCAATGTAATGCTGGTACGAAGCGCTCTTACCTTCCAGAGAAGGAGTGGGTGTTGAGGTCATCCCAGCTGTCTGCATCTTCACCGGTGTCGTCACCCTTCTTCTCATCTTTCTTGGCTTCTTCTGTCTTCTTTTCGTCAGCCTTCTTCTCTTCTACCTTGGCAGGGGCGGCATCAGCCTTCTTCTCTTCCACCTTGGCGGGAGCCGCTTCAGCCTTCACCTCGCCAAACTTGACGGGGATCACGCTGTAGCTCTTGCCATACAGAGCCACCAGGTTGTCAGCACCATTCTCATCGGGACCGAGCATGAAGGTCAGGTTCGGGATGGTCACATTCTGGTGATCCTTGATCTCGATCTTGGTCTTCTTGGCTTCAGCGCCGACCCACACGACGAAATAGATGGCGCCCTTCTCGTCGGCGTTGAAACCAGCGGTATACTTGCCAGCCGGAACCTGGATGTCGCCCATGATCAGACCCTTCTTGGTCTCAATTGTGGCCAACTTACCAAACTCTTCGCCGCCGTTGAGACTATCCAGGGTGGTCTTGTCGAGGGTTCCCTTGCGCATCTTCTCCAAGGTGCCATCCTTCTCGAGTGGACACGCGTTGTAGGAGAAATCGAACACTTCTTCGCCGCCCATCTCAATGCCCACACAATACTTCGGGGCCTCTGCCTGAGCCATGCTGACCAGGCCGCAGACTAATACCAACGCTAATACAACCTTCTTCATTTGTTTGTTTCCTCCTGTTCGGATGTGTTTTCAGTTTAGTAGGAACGATACCCTACTGCAAACGCCACAAAGCGGGCAAGGTAACGTTTCCAACCTTCTTAGGGAAGGGGAAGAACCCAGTCCGTGGAACAATCCTAGCAACAGGGTCTGTTATCTCCCTGAAAAACCATCCTTTTTGTTATCAGTGGCTTTTAGCCAATCATCTTCATTGTAATCTTCTTCTACCTCTGTCGTCTGATCATCGGCTGCCTTCACCGGAATCATCGCATAATGGGTTCCGTAAAGGACGGTCAGAGCTGAGCCCTCCTCCTGCGGCATGCACAAGAAGGTGAGGTTGGGCAGACTGGCTTCCTTATCTTTAAGTTCCTTGACCTCGAGCGGTGTCTTCCTGGCCTTGCCATCCACCCACACGACAAAGAAGAGGTTCCCTTTCTCATCGGCATTGAAACCCGCGGGATACTTGCCAGCCGGGAGCTCGATTTGGCCGAGGGTCAGATCCTTCTTTGTCATCAGGGTGGCTGACTTGGCGTACTTGTCTCCCAGGTTAAATTCATCCAAGTCTTGCTGTGACAGCCGTCCCTTGATCAGGTTGTTGAAATCCTCGTGGTTCTCTATGGGCTGGGCCACATAAGTGAGTTGAAGAACCAGCTCACCTTCCATTTCCAGCCCCACAGAGAACCGGGACTGTCCGGCTTGAACATCACACACCCATCCACACACTGTCAGGATCAATACGAGTGCAACTTGGTTTGTCATCGTTTCCTCCTTGGCGGGGTATATGTGGCTACTAAGGTGGTAGAATACTCAAAGGAGGTTGGAAAAGCAGGTGGTCAAGCCAAATTGTGCGTTACAGGGGTTGTTTTTCACACGGAAAAGCGTTACATACAGCCGGTTCATCCCACATCTCCAGGGAAAACGCCGTGGATGAGAATCCCCGCTATCGTGAACCTTCTCGCCGGTTCTTTCGAGACAGCGAGTATGGTTCCGCCATGCGCCAGGTTGGGACGGCGCTTTCGATTCCGGGATTGCTTCTCGCGGGTCCTCTGGTAGGTTATGGGTTGGGTTGGGCCGCCAAGACTTATCTTGGAGCTCCTATTTGGATTACCATAGTGGGGCTGGTGTTTGGCCTGGCCTCTGGGATCCGTGAATCGATCCTGGTGATCAAGAAACTTTCCGCCGAGGCGGAACATAAGCCGGATGACTCGAAACCTTAATCTGTTATTGGCTGTCCTGTTGACCGTGCTGTTGTCCGTGGCGTGTATGCCAGGGAGCATGGCGCAAGAAGGGGCGGAGACCCATCCCGCCACCGAGGCGGTTTCCGGACATGCAGCTCCCGCCGGGACAGGTCATACCGGGGCCACCGCCGGTCATGGCGAGGGAGGGAAGGCCGTACACCACGAAGAACATCCCCCCGAGCCTCCCGATTTCCTGCTGATTGCCATGGACCATCTTTCGGGGAGCGCCTATGAGTTTGTGCGCTTTATCCGGGTTCCATTCTACTCAATTCTCATCGCGGCCCTGATCCTGCTCTGGTTCCGGAAGACCGCGATGAACCTTCAGCCCATCCCCTCCCGGCGTCAATGCCTGGCCGAGATCTGTATCGAAACCCTGGATGACTTTGTCTGCTCGATTCTCGGCAAAGAGATTGGGAGGAAGTATCTGCCGTTGCTGGGTACCGTTGCGGTTTACATCTGGGTGATGAACCTGGCGGTGTTGATCCCGGGTGCGATGTCCCCGACCGCCGTTGTCTTTCAGACCTTTGCGTTGTCATTGACCATCTTTGTAACTGTCCAGTACACAGCCATCCGCTACCAAGGGGTTTGGGGGTATCTGTTCCACCTGGCGAATGAGCCACGCGACCTGATCGGTTACTGCCTGGCGCCCCTCTTCTTCCCCTTGCATATCATGGGTGAGTTAATCAAGCCGGTAAGCCTGGGCCTACGTCTCTGGGGAAATGTCCTGGGCGAAGGCATCCTGATGGGAGTCTTCTCCGCGCTCGGTTTGATGTTTGTGCCTGTATTGACGGGATTGGTAGGGTGGAATGTCGAACACCCCTGGATCGGAATTCCCTTCAACTTCCCATTGATGCTGCTGGTACTTTTGGGATCCACCATCCAGGCGCTTGTTTTTCTCTCGCTCTCAACCATTTATATCTCGTTGGTGCTTCCGCACCACGAACAAGAAGAACACCACGTGCAAGAAATTGCGCACTAAGAAACAGGAGGGACTGGTAAGATGTTAGATCCAAGTACTGCGGTGGGATTGACTTATCCAATCGGTCTTGGCTTGGCGGCGCTGGGTTCCGCGTTGGGACTGGGCAAAGCTGTGTCGGCCGCCATGGAAGCGATTGGCCGCCAGCCGGAAGCTTCCGGCAAGATTCAGATTGCGATGATCATCGGCTGCGCCTTCATTGAGGCTCTGACCATTTACGCGTTGATTTCGGTCTTTATCTCCCCGAAGACGCCCATATCCTAGGCCGTACCCAGGTCCGCGTAGACCGGCCGTGAGATGATTTCGAGAGGGCGAATGTCTTCCTCGAAAAAGGAGCATCGGAGATGGAGAACTTAGACAAGATTGCGTGGCTGATTACCCACGCTGCAGCCTTCCTCCTGCTGGTTTGGCTGATGAGGAAGACGGCGTGGCACCCGATTCTTCGGTTCCTGGATGAACGCCGTGAGTCCATCGAAAGGCAGTTCAAAGAAGTTGAACGGCTCAAGGATGAGACACGGAAAACCCAGGAGGAATATCAGGCGCAGCTACGAGCGGCACAGGCCGAGGCCCGTGAATTGGTGACCAAGGCCAAGGCGGATGCCCACACGATGGCCGAAAACCTGCGCGCCGAAACCCAGGCCGCTCTCGATAAAAGCCGCAAGGAGGCCTCCGACCGGATTGCTCAGGAGACCGAACTCGCGCGGATCGAGCTGCGCCGTTATGCGGCTGGATTGGCGGTCTCTGTAGCGGAAAAGTTCTTGACCGAGAACCTGACCGATCAACAGCGGCATGATTTGACTGAAAAAGCCCTTCCCGAAGTGGAACGGGCGGTGTCGAGGAACTAATAGGGCACCGGCATGGCTGTCGATCTCCAGAAACTTAAACGGAAGATGCGTGGCGTCACCAGCACCCGCCAGGTGACCCGCGCTCTTCAGATGGTCTCCGCCATGAAGATGCGGAAGGCGCAAGAGCTCTCCGCCCGGAGCCGCGTCTACCGCAAGGCGCTCCTGGAGCTGATGGAGACCTTCGACACAGAGGCCCTCCCCTTGCCCGGAGAGCTGGTCTCGGTTCCCCATGGAGACCGTATCCTAGTGGTGCCGTTTGCCTCTGACCGGGGACTGTGCGGCCCATACAACAACAATGTCATCGCGGCGGTTCATCAATTGGTGATGAGCTCGCATCCCCACAAGGTCGAAATCAAGGCAGTTGGCTGGAAGGTGGGGGCAACCCTGAAACGGCGTGGCTACAACATCCTCTCGAACACCCGCCGTCCCGCCGAGCAGGACCGTCTGGGCTTCATGCGGACCATGGCGGGAGAGCTGATGGAACTGTGGCGCTCCGGCCAGTATCAGAGGATCTATTTCCTCTACTCCGCACTGCGTGGAATGACAGTCCAGAAACCGGCGTTGGTTCCTTGGCTCCCCTTCGAGAAGAAGGAAGAGGACCGCCGCCATCCTGGACTGAGCTTCACCGAGGATTTCATCGATGAGCCCGACACACAGGCGGTGTATACCGCCACGGTCCGCCGGTATCTCGATGACTCGCTGCTCTGTGCGTTGCTCGAATCCGAGGCCAGCGAACATGTGGCGCGCATGGTGGCCATGGATAATGCCACCCGCAACGCGGAGGATCTCTTCCGTGCCTTGCAACTCACCTTCAACAAGGCCCGCCAAGCCAAGATCACGCAGGAAATCTCCGAGATCGTGAGCGGCGCCAACGCTCTCGGAAAGGGGTGAGACACTTTTTATCATGCCACTCCAGGTGAACCTTCTTATTCCGACCCAGACGGTGGCCAACCTGACCGCCGAATATGTGCAGCTTCCCTCCACGGTGGGTAGCATGGGGGTCTTGCCGGACCACGCTCCGCTCCGTTGCGAGCTAGCTCCGGGTGTGGTGGTGTGCCGCCTGACCGATGAGACCGAGCGTGTCTTCTCGGTGAGTTCGGGACTGGCCATCATCCGTAAGAATGTGGTGACTATCTTGGCTGATACCTCCGAGGATGCTCAGAAGATTGACTCTGAGCGAGCCCAGGCGGCGCGTGAACGCGCCACAAAGCGCCTCAGTGGGGAAGAAGCCGGGAAGATCGACCGTGCCCGCGCCGAAGCCGCGCTGCATCGCGCGCTGGCCCGTCTTGATGCGGTCCGGCTGGTAAAGCACTAGATCCACCTCCCGCCGTTTACACTACCCCCCCACCCTACCCTCCCCCACAAGGGGGGAGGAAAAAAAACGAACTCTTCATCACACCTCCTTCCCCCTTGCGGGGGAGGGTAGGGTGGGGGGGTGGATATCCATCCAGTTTCAATTCTAGTGGTCCAGCAACTGTTCCAATTGTTCCGCGATGGCATCTCTATATTGAGCCGGATCGAGCACTTCCGCATCTGCCCCAAACTGCAGAACGAAGGCCTTGAAATATGGAAATCCTGTTACGGAGTAATGGAGAACCAACTTGCCATCCTCGAGTTCCTCGATCTGATGCGTGGGAACCATTTCACGGATATACCGGGCAGCCGTGGCGTTGAATTGGGTACGCGTCGCTGTCATAGTGCCATTCCCGAAGTCAAAGAGCTTCCCGCCTTCCCCGGGATTGGGGAGTGTGTCTGGATTGAAACCCTTCTCATCCACCTCGACATCACGGATCCGGTCCAGCCGAAAGGTCCGCCAGTCGGGCTTACCATGGGGTGGGTGAGTATCGTATGCCCGCAGGTACCAGACTCCCTCATGGAGATAGAGACGGAAGGGGGCGACTGTCCTCCAGGAGGTTTCGCCCTGATTTTGAGAGAAATAGGTGAGACGAGTGTGCCGGTGTTCCTGGACGGCTTTGGAGATCGGGCCGAGGAATTCACCTCCGGGTGTGTCATCGGCAGCCAGGAAATGTATCCCATCTACCACGAAACCACGGCTTTCAGCGGGTTGAGTCGCTTCGATTTTCTTTGAGATTGAGGCAGCTGTACCGAGCTCGATCAGTTTCTTCTGTGTGGCCCACTGCAACGCAAGGTTCAGTGCCAGGATATCGAGATTCGACAGATTAAGGGGCCGCGCCAGCTTCAGGTGGTAAAAGATTTTGACCCGGTCTCCCTCGACCATGAAATCCATGTAGTCAACAGGAGAAAAGGGGAAGACTCCTACCTGATCTTGCAGGGTGTTGCCCAAATCGGTGACATTACGGCGTGTAAAACCCGTTTTCTCTTCGATCTCGCTGAAAGTTGCTCCTTCCTCACGCTTGGCCAGTTGAATTAAATGGAGAGTCTTGAGGAAATTGGTAGTGGGTAGTGGCATAGTCTCACCTCCCATAGTGAGCAAGTGTTTCTTTCACAACCGCGCGGTATCTCTCAACAAAGGCTCTTGGCTGAGCGGGCCGTATGGCGACTCCAAAGGGAAGCATCCATTTAATCAGGGGATCGAAATCCCGGGCTTTCAAGTTCCAGCGGACAATCCCTTCTTGGGATTCATCCACCTGGCCATGCGCCTGACAGAACTCACGCACCCGCCAAAACTCCTCTGTATCAATTTCAACAGACACCGCTTGTTCCTCCTTCTCAATCAGGAAGTTCCAGGGTGGTATCGAGGCGTAATCTTTGAGTTGGAAATCAGAGGGAATATCAAAGGTCTTCGTAGTATCCACTTTCACGGATCTCTTGACGGGGATCCGGCTGACTCGGAATACCTTGATGTTATCGGTATCGATATCCCGTCCCACCAGATACCAGACCCCCCGCCGGGTGAAGAATCCATATGGCTCGACATTCCGCTGGGTGGTGGTTTCTGAATGGAAGGAAGAGTATTTAAAGGATACGGGATGATGCTCTCCTCCAGCGGCCACCAACCGGTCAAGGATTTCTGGATTCTGACGTGGTTCGACGGGACTGGGTGAGCCCGATATGGCATTCTCTCCGTTGGGCTTGATGGGATTAGCGGTCACGGCGGAGATCTTCTGAAGTGCCAAACCCAGATTGCCGCGGAGTGGAAAACCCTCTTCCTCGGCCAGCAACCTGGCGATGAAACTCAAGACCACCTCCTCCTGGCTACTCAGTCCCAAGTTCCGTAAAGCATATTGCCGCTCTTGGATCCGGTAGAGAGATTGGTCATCCAGATTCACGGTTTCGAGGGGCACTCCTAAATCCCGGAGGTCCTCTTTGATCCGCTCAAAGGCCCTTCGTTGGGTGTCATCAAGGGATTGGGTATCCTGGCTTACCTCACCAATCTCACGCATGAACTCGGCACTTGTAACTGGGGTATGGGGACGATCAAGGAGAAAAGCGGTCGCTTTGAGGAGGGTGATCAAACGTGACTGGGCGAAGTTCCGCATGGGATAACTTCCTCCCCCATTCTATGGTAAGCAGGGCAAGGCTTTTATCAAACTCACTCTTGCACATAAGAGTACCAGAGAGGAGTGACAGAATGCTATTGGAGTCGGAAAAAATGGGCGCGAACCGACTGCTGACAGCCCGTTGAATAACTTTTTGTTCTGTAGGCGCCATGGATTCCCGCCTTCGCGGGAATGACGATTACCGAGGGATTTCGCCTATTCTGTCATTCCCGCGAAGGCGGGAATCCACGGTCACACTCTTTTTCAACAGGCTGCTGAGCTCCTTTCCCCATCTAAGAACAGCTTTTCAGATCCCGGATAAAGTCATCGATCTCTGCATCAGAAGTTTTCCAGGAACACATCAAACGTGAACCACCCGTACCAATAAAGTCATAGAAATGCCAGCCAAGGCCGTGCAGCTTGACACTCACAGCTGGGGGGATATCCACAAAGACTGAATTCGCCTGGCGCGGATGGAGAATTTTAAGCCCGGGGATTCCGGAGAGTTGCCCGGCCATCCGGGCCGCGCTCTGGTTAGCGTGGCGTGCATTCTCCAGCCAGGCTCCATGTTCCAACATACCCACCCAAGGGGCCGCCATGAAGCGCATCTTGGAGGCCAGTTGCCCAGCCTGTTTGCAGCGGTAATCGAACTCATCCGCCAAGGCCAGATCGAAGAAGATCACTGCCTCACCACAAGGCATCCCATTCTTCGCCCCACCCAGGCACAGCACATCGACCCCCACCTTCCAGGAGATCTCGCTGGGAGCCACACCCAACGAGTCCACGGCGGCTCCAAAACGCGCGCCATCCATATGAATCTTCAAACCATTGCGCCGTGCCGCCTCGCCGAGGGTTTGAAGCTCCTTCACCGAGTACACCGTGCCCAATTCCGTAGCCTGAGTTAAACTCAGTACACGCGGTTTTGGGTAATGAATATCCTTCCTCCGGTCAACCGCCTCCTGGATGGCCTCGCTGGTGGCTTTCCCATGTTCGCCATTCAATAGAATAACCTTGGTTCCATGGGTGAAAAACTCTGGCGCTCCGCATTCATCGGTCTCGACATGCGCATAGGCATGGCACAGCACGCTGTGGTAGGAATTGCACAAATGCCCGATGGCCATGGAGTTTGCCGAGGTTCCCGTGAAACAGAAGAACACCGAGCAATCCGTCTCGAACACCTCGCGCAAAAGATCGCTCGCGCGCGCGGTCCATTGATCATCGCCATAGGAGGGGGAGTACCCCTCATTGGCCTCCACGAGATAGCGTAAGGCCTGCGGGCAGATCCCGGCGCAATTATCGCTGGCGAATTCAAAACGGTCGGTACTCATCGGGCATTGTTCTCCTCAACACATCGCGAAGGTGGGTTTGCGTGTCTTCCATTTACCCCCGGTGTAATCCGGACACTCCACGGGGGCGCTCCCCTTGGCGATCGAATCCTCGGACAGGGCCACAATGGAGCTCATGGTGGCGGAATCATAGACATCGATAGGAGTCTGAGTTTTCGCGCGGACTGCATCGAAGAAGCGCAGCAGTTCGAGAGTGTCGGTCCCACCATGACCCTGTTGTTCGGCAAGCTTATTGAGTTCCTTCCACCAGGGGTGATCGTATTGTTCCTGGTAAGGGGCGAAAGGTTCCCATTCATGGTACTTGGGGCTGCGTCCCTCGATGTAAACCGAGCTCTTGTCCTCGTCATAGAGACCCAAGGATCCCTGAATCATCCAACGGTTGTCATAGGGGCGTGGGAGCTGCATGTCATAATTGATGACAATGCTCTTGCCGTTGTGGGTCCGGACAACCGAAGTGACAATGTCGCCCTGCTTATAAACCTGTTTGGCACCAGGGTGGTCAGGTCCAAATTTACGTGCGAAATAGGCATTGATCGATTTTGAGGCGGTAGCGGTGGATGTGAGCGTGGCAAAGGCATCTCCGCAATTGATATCCATCCAGCTTAAAACCGGTCCCAGACCGTGAGTCGGATACTGATCGCGGTTGTATTTGATCAGGTACTCCCCTCCCCAGCGGACACTTCCTTCCGTGTCATAGAACCAGTGATCGAGGCAGTCATGAGAGTGGGCGCAATGACAATGAACGATTTCACCGAAGAGGCCCTCGCGGATCATGCGCAGCACCGCCAGGTTATCACGCCGGAAGCTCCAATTTTCCAGCATCATACAGGGAACACCGGTTTCCTCGTGGGTCTTCACAAGATCCCAGCATTCCTGGTAGGAGGTGGCGGCGGGAACCTCGACTCCGGCGTATTTGCCGGCCCGCATGGTGGCTACCGCCATGGGGGTATGCCAGTTCCAGGGTGTGGCGATCAGAACCGCATTGAGGTCGTCGCGTGTGAGCATCTCACGGAAAACTTCCTCATCGCGTGAATACCCCTCCGGTTTTGGCCTTCCGGATTTCTCGACCATCTCCAGTGCTTGATCAAGGTTCTTGGTCTTGATGTCGCAGAGGGCTGGGACCTCAATTCCCTCCATGGCGAGGATATTACCAAGGAGGCTGCGGCCTCGATTCCCCGTGCCAATCACGCCCACACGGATGGGCACTGGTTTGCCGGTATTACCCTCTGCATTCATGCGATCCGCGAGCGCGATACTCATCGCGGCAGCTCCACCGATCTCCAACAACTTCCTACGGGTGATTCCATCTGGCATGGTCATTCTCCTTTGGAAATCGTCATTCCCCCCAAGCGGGACATCTTGGGAGGTTCTTGATCTGGTAATGCAACAGTTCATCCCCTTCAGCTGGAGGAGGGTAGGTCAGGAATGTCGTGCGGTTACTCCCTGGCTATTGGTAAATTTTTTACCAGGATCAGCACATTGCGGGAGTCATCCGTGCGGATGTATTCCACGCTATCCATGACAGTCTTGATGATATGCAGACCAAGACCATTCCCACGCATCTCTTTCAGGTGTTCCTCGAGCGCGACTGGTTGAAGAAAACGTTCGAAGTACTCTTGTCCATCATCGCTGATACTGATTTCCAGGGCTTCCGGAGTGACACGGATCTTAACTTCGAGAGGCTGAATTTTCCGGCTGGCATGATGGACGGAGTTGGCCAGGGCCTCATCGGCGGCGAGGGCAATCATGTCCGCGTCGGATTCCGAGAATCCCAATTGGCGCGAGAGATTGCTGATGAACTGCCGCAGTGGGCATAGAAATTCCGGCTTGGCGGGGATCCTGAACTCAAAAAGGTCTGGACAGGAATCAGTCAAAGTCACACAACCTCCACCCGGCCTAGAAACGATCCTCCGGTGCCACCTCCGGCGCGGAGGGTTCTGGATTGATGAATGAGTCTAACGCCTCCGCCTCCGTGGGATAAACCTTCATGAGCCGCGAGAATCCCAACAAGTCGAAAACCCGTGCGATCTTCTCGGACATGTTGATGATCTTCAGATCGCCCTCTTTCTCGCGTACCTCGCGCAGGATGCCCATCAGGACTCCCAAACCCGCGCTACTGATATAGTCAAGGTTCTCAAGATCGAGGAGGTAATAATGGCTCCCCTGTTTGAGAAGGTTATCAAGATGTTCTTGGAGCTGTGGAAAGGTACTCGAATCCAGGTATCCGCTGATGCGGACTTTCTGTATGGTGAGCGCCTCTATCCGGATTGGAATCGTTTCCAGCTCGAATTTCCTCCACATCGGCTTCGTCCTCCCTATACCTCTTCCATGGCTACATCGTTGGCGGGCGCCTTCTGGGCGCGGAGCATGACCAAGGTTACATCATCATGGGGCGGCTGGTCACCATTGAAAAGCTCAACCTCCTCACAGACTCTGGCGAGCAGATCCTCGAGGTTCGCGCCACGGCATTCCTTGAGTACTCCCAAGAAGCGTTCGAGAGAGAACTCTGTTCCCTCCTCGTTCATGGCTTCAGTTAAGCCATCGGTGTAAAAAATCACCGAGTCTCCCACATCCAATTGGATCAGTGATTCTTCCAAAGAATCACGGAATAGGGAACCTCGGTCGAGTCCCAGGGCCATTCCCGGTGTGATGAGGAGCTGGGGCTCCTTTTCATTGTGACGAAAGAGGATGGTCGGCTCGTGACCCGCGCGTACAATCGAGAGGGTTCGAGCATTCACATTCAGGATGGCCAGTGACAACGAGATGAACACATCCCGCTTGAGATCTCCGAAGATGAAATCATTAAGCTGGATAGTCAGCTCCTTGGCCGTGATGTCATCTTGAACCAAGGCCCGGAGAGCGCTCCGCATGGCGGCCATGGTCAAGGCCCCGGGAATCCCCTTGCCGGCGACATCGGCGATGACAATGGCCAGGTGGTCCTCATCCACCCAGACAAAATCATAATAGTCGCCGCCTATCTGCCGGGCGGCCTGGCTGTAGGCGCGGATCTCAAAACCGGGAACCGCCGGGTGGGAGCTGGGGAGCAACGACTCCTGGACCTTGCGGGCGATCTCAATCTCACGCTCCAGGCGTTCCTGCTCATCCACAACCTCATGCATCCGGGCATTGGAAATGGCAATCGCCGCCTGATCCGCCACAGCATTAAGCAGCGAGGCATCCTGGGGAGTGAAAGGCGCCCAGCCTGGTTCCTCCTCGGTGAATTTGTTAACCACAATGAGCAGGCCTAACACACGCTTGTTCATGGCCAAAGGAACTGCCACCAGGGTGTGAATCTTGAGGAAGTCGGTGGGTTGCTGAGGCATTCCGGTGTGTTGGGTGGCATCGGGCAAGAAGAGCAGCTTCCCACTTTCCACCAGATCCTTGAAGAAGGCGTATTCCTTCAAATCGATCCGCTCGGTGAGAAAAAGCTCATTGATGTACTTGATGCGGGTGGCCAGGTAGTCAATGGGAAGCTTCTGGAGGGGGGGATAAGGGCCCTCCACCACGCGTGGAACTAGAAAACGTCCATTCTCCGGGTTGACTCCCGTGGATAAGGCCGAATCGAGCAGATATATCGCCCCCGCCTTGGCGTTGCTCTGGCGCAGAGCGAAGGTCAAGGTCAAGTGCAGAATGTAATCCAGATCCTGGCGCATCCGCCGCTGGAAATTGGGGGTGTCAAAGCGTAGATTTGGGTCATCGGCCATGCGCATCAGAAAATCGAGCATGACCCGTTTTTCATCCGCGATGATCTGCGCGGCACGATGGGTGGCCGAGAGCAACACCATGTTGTCGCGGAAGAGCAGTAACACCAGGCTTAGATAACTGATCGTGAACCAGACATGGTAATACATGGAGAGCATCCACTTTTGGGGATTTTCGCTGAAAGCGAACGCAGCCAGCCAGAAGCCCGCCACACTCCCCATCACCAAGGCACCACCAATGATCTTCATCAAGGTCCCAATCTCCCCCCTTAGACGCAGGACCCAAGTGAGTAGATATACAAACGAGAGTAAAACCCAGATCTTCAGAACCAGAACCGGTTTCTGATAGGGCACCAGATGACCTGAATCCTTGGGGAACTCCCAAGAAGGGAGATAGAAGGCCATCCATACCAGACAACCCAAGACGACCAGGGACGAAATGATCCGGTACAACAGGAAATCATTAGTCTGATCATAGGCCCGGTGCCATTCAGCACGCTCGCGCTCCACCGTGTGGCGCGAATAACGCAAGAGGGAATGGATAAAGACCAGCACTCCCACGGTTTCGAAGCAAAGCCACCACTGGGGATAAAACTCAGCCAGGCTCTTCACATCCGTCTGAACCAAGGCAATAAAGTTCGAGATTAAGAGGATAACCAAGGACAAAAAGAGAAGCTCGATATCCCGGCCGTTGGGAATCGAGCGGATCTGTTCGAAATCAAGCAGTGGATGGAGGATCGCTTCTTCATGAGACGAGGAATACTGGTCGGCCTTGCGTACAAAACCGCGAATCTGGAAGACCAGCATGGCCAGGACAGTAAGAAGAACAAGATTAATCGTTCCGACGGCGTAGAAATCAGGCACGGCATTACCTCTCTGGAATCCGTGCCTTGACCCGGTCCTGGCGAGGGAGGGAGGCGGGGGAGCCGTGCTGTACAATGGGATTGAGCAAATAAACCGGCATGAAAAATGGGGTGGCGGTATCGGAAGAGGACTGCTCCTCTCCTTGAACACCGAACCAAACCTGAAGAGTGTAGGTCCCGGAAGCAAAGCCTGTCAATCAAAGGTTTTACTTGAACTGAATCATCTCCTTCTGTCCGTTTGGTCCAGCTGAACTACTAGTCGCCTTTTCTCCAGGCAGATCCCCTACCGTCCCATCATCTCATGCGAGGTGGCGAGAATGTCGCGCTCCACGGCCGGCGCCCAAGGGCCGAATAAACCATAATAAACCATCGCATCCTTGCCTTCATATCCACCCTCACGTAACACCCGTAACGAGGGGATATACGCGAACACATCATTGGCATAGGAGATAACCCATAGATGTTCCCGGCCAAACTCATACTTGAGGCGTAGTGAGTAATCCACTACGGTCTCCCCCGCCAAGGCGATCATGGAAAGCGTGTCCGCAAACTTCCAGACCTGCATGGGGAAAGGATAGGTAGTCTCCAGGGAGCCCTTGGAATCAAGGATTCCCAGCAGCCTTTCGGCGCGGTGTTTGACTACTGCTTCCTTGGCTTGGGTCTGTTGAACGAGTTCTTCGCGTGTGGGGGGAGTCGAGAACGCGAGAGGGATCTCTTTGTAAACAGCTTCGATGGGACCTTTCACTTCGGTCATGGTGCCCTCGAGAACCTTCTTGACCGCCTCCGCCAGCTCTTTCCCGTAGGTCTGGGCTAGTTCAACCGTGCCGCGCGGCAGTGGATTGATATCGGCGCCACAGCCCATGGTGAAGAACGCAGTGCAGTCTGGATAGGCCGCCTCAATATCCGCCTGCGCGAAACCAGCGTAATCCCCATTCAAGACATACAGGTTCAGGGTGGTATTGTGACAGGCATATCCCATGGCAACCGCCTTGATGGTTCCATCCATACGACTAGCTCTTAGCACCGGGACATCATGGTCAACTGGCCCGATGGGATTCATCCCGTTGATAATGCCATCGAGCGTGTATTCACGGCGGTTCTTACTGAAGCCCGCATTGCCGGTTCCCCAGGAGAGTGTGCAGGGTTCAAGGCTCTTCACCGACGCCTGAATGGCCTCGATCGTTTTGGAAGGAATTCTGTCCGTGTATTCCTTCACCCATGTGACCTGATCCTCGGGCAGTTCATACATATCCTCCAGGGTTTCACCCAGTACCGGGCCGGAATGGGTATGCGAGGAGGTCAGCATCAACCGCTCACGTGGAATCCCCAATTCTTTCTGAGCTTGTTCCGCGATCCGTTTGGACAGGCTCGCGGGGAAACCCAGGAGGTCGCTGGTCACCAACACACTGAGCGTCTTGTTTTCATCCAGAAAGGCGAGAGCTTTGATATAGAGGTCCTGGATCTTTCCCTCGGAGGGTTTGTTTCTGGAGGCATATCCCGCCATCCAGATGCTCTTTTCTGGGGTAATACACACCTTACCGGTTCCTACCCGCATGATCGCTTCACCTCCCAGCGCTGGAATTGGAATGCAACTCAACAGGCACAGAGACAAAGTGATCTTGGCCGCAAGAAGGAAGACTGGGGTAAGCATGTTGGTCTTCATCAGGCAATCTACTCCTTCCAAGGAATACCCTCCAGTTTGAGGAGGAATCGTTTCCAATCCAAGCCTCCCCCGAAGCCACCCAGGTGGCCATCCGAGGTCAGTACCCGGTGACAGGGGACCACAATGGGGATGGGGTTGCGGCTCATAGCTTGGCCTACTGCCCGGGCCGCGCTGGGATTGCCCAATGCTTGTGCGAGTTCACCATAAGAACACGAAATCCCATACGGAATTTTGGCGCATTCCGTGAGGGCTTGTTGGATGAAAGGGGGGAGATGACCGAGATTCACCGGAACAGTAAAAGAAACCTTGTCACCATCCAGATACCGTTCTAGATCCCTCAAGAAATCCTTGAATTCCAACGGCAAGTCGTAGTCAGGTTTACCCTTGACCCCTAGGCGGATCGAAACCAGCTGGCCGTCCCGCCATTCCACTTGAATGGGACCCACCAGACAGGAAAGAGTGGTCCGGAAAATGGATAAATCTCTCACCAGTCTTTCGCACCTTGTGTATGTTGTTCATGCTTCAGCATGGAAAAGTGTGAGTTCAACTCCTACCCCAGCTGGCATCTTATGACAATCCCACATGCTCAAGCATGAACAACATACA
>CAYRBI010000047.1:16587-34446 GCA_964422415.1 uncultured bacterium
AAGCATGAACAACATACGGTGAAGAAAAACTCGGCAAAAAAACTGTGGGCCGGCGAGGGAATTCCCCACCGGCCCATTCATCTATGGTCAACGACGTATCCGAATCTCACGCTTGCGCGTGGGATGCTTAGAAGTCGCCGTATTCACCACCACCAGCGCCATGCGGGCCAGCTGGAGCCTTCTCTTCCTTCTCGGGCTTCTCGGTGATCAGAGCCTCGGTGGTCAGCAGCAGACCAGCGATTGAGGCTGCGTTCTGAAGGGCGGAACGGGTTACCTTGGTGGGATCGATTACGCCTTCCTTGACCAGGTCGGTGTATTCGCTTGTGGCGACGTTATACCCGATCTCCTTCTTGGCTGTCTTGACCTGTTCGACCACAATGGAGCCTTCCAGACCGGCGTTGGCAGCCAGCTGACGAAGCGGGGCTTCAATGGCCTTCTTGAGGATCATGATACCCAGCTGCTCATCTTCATTTTCGAGTTTGAGCTTCTCAAGAGCGGGCAGAGCGCGGATGAGGGCGGTACCGCCACCGGGGACGATGCCTTCCTCGACCGCCGCACGGGTAGCATGCAGCGCATCCTCGACACGGGCCTTCTTCTCTTTCACTTCGGTCTCGGTCGCGGCGCCGACATTGATGACGGCCACGCCACCGGCCAACTTGGCGAGACGCTCCTGGAGCTTCTCGCGGTCATAATCAGAGGTAGTGGTTTCGATTTCGTTGCGGATCTGCTGGATCCGGCCTTTGATGTCGGAGGTCTTCCCGCCACCCTCGACCAGGACGGTGTTTTCTTTGTCGACAACGACGCGTTTGACACGGCCCAGATCGGCGATCTGAACGCCTTCCAGCTTCAGGCCGAGATCCTCGCTGATGAACTTACCACCGGTCAGGATGGCGATGTCCTGCATCATGGCCTTGCGGCGGTCGCCGAAGCCCGGGGCTTTGACGGCGCACGCGCGCAGGGTGCCACGGATCTTGTTGACAACCAGGGTGGCCAGAGCCTCGCCCTCGACATCCTCGCAGATGATCAGCAGGGGCTTGCCAGTCTGCGCGATCTTCTCGAGCAGCGGCAGCATGTCCTTCATGGAGGAGATCTTTTTCTCGTTGATCAGGACATAAGAATCCTCCAGCACTGCTTCCATGGTATTGGCATCAGTGGCGAAGTACGGGGAGAGATATCCTTTGTCGAACTGCATACCCTCGACCACTTCCAGAGTGGTGTCGATGGTCTTGGCTTCCTCGACCGTGATGGTGCCATCCTTGCCGACCTTCTCCATGGCATCGGCGATCAGCTCGCCAATCTTGGAGTCGCCATTGGCGGAGACCGTCGCAACCTGCGCGATCTCGGTGCGGTCCTTGACCTTACGGCTGAGCTTGACCAGCTCGTCGATGACAACGTCCACGCCCTTGAGGATGCCACGCTGCAGAGAGATCGGGTTAGCGCCCGAGGTGACATGCTTAAGGCCGTTCATGAAAATGGCCTCGGCCAGGATTGTAGCCGTGGTGGTTCCATCGCCGGCGATATCGCTGGTCTTGCTGGCGACTTCGCGCACCATCTGCGCGCCCATATTCTCAAAACGGTCCTCGAGTTCAATTTCCTTCGCGACCGTCACACCATCCTTGGTAACTGTGGGGCTGCCCCACTTCTTGTCGAGTACGACATTGCGGCCCTTGGGGCCGAGGGTGACCTTCACAGCTGCCGCCAGCTTCTGGACACCCTTGAGGATCCGCTGACGGGCATCCTCATTGTACGCAATCACTTTCGCTGCCATTCTGTTACAGCTCCTTTCTCAGATTCAATTTCTTTCTCGTGGGAGATAAGGGTTACTTGATAACCGCCAAGACATCATCTTCGCGGAGGATCAGGTGCTCGACTCCATCGAGCTTCACTTCGGTGCCGGCATACTTCCCGATCAGAACCTTGTCGCCCACCGCGACCTCCATCGGGATACGGGTGCCATCTTCCTTCACACGCCCAGGACCCACGGCAACCACTTCAGCCTGCTGGGGCTTCTCCTTGGCGGTGTCAGGAATATACAGGCTACCAACCTTGGAGACTTCGTCCTCAATGCGCCGGACCAAAATACGGTCGGCCAAAGGGGTAACTTTTACTTTCGCCATTGCGCTTCGCGCTCCTTTCTATGCTCTTGAATCCGCTAGCACACCCAACCACAGGGTAACGCTATGCAAAATAGCATTTCTGATGCCACGCTCCGCCATATGTACCTCCACACTCTCTATCTCTAACAAAGTGAATGAGTTCCATAGACAGGATCGGCCCCCCGGAGACTTCTTATGCAAGGCCCAGAGTCCCCACCCTCCAGCTCCAGAACAAGTCGGCGTGCCGTTTTGGCACAGCAGAGCTGTGTCAGAGCCAACACACATTCTGGAGTTGAGAGGGTGAATCAAGGGTTTGCGGCGGTTTCTTCCCCCCACCCTACCCTCCCCCACAAGGGGGGAGGAAAAGAAAAGATCACTCTCCTGCAAGGTGGTAGGAGGACAGATACTCCCTCCCCCCTTGTGGGGGAGGGTAGGGTGGGGGGAAGAATGCCATCTCCTTATGTCAGCCGCTCCGGAGGCCGACAATAGAGGTTGATGTCCATGAACGCCCAAGAAGCCCTCAACCTGTATCTGGCCTACTTGACTGGGGTACGGTCCTCGAGCCGCCACACCATCGCGGCCTACCGTCGTGATCTGCTGCAGTTCTTCGCATCGATCTCTCAGCGCGAACCTTTTGATCCCGAAAAACATTTACAGGAAATCGATATCACCTTGATCCGTGTGTTCATGGTCAAGGGATTCCTGGCACATCTGCGTGGAAAAGGGCTCGATCCAAGGTCAGTGAACCGCAAACTCTCCGCTGTGAAAGCCCTGTTCCGTTTCCTGGTAACTCAAGGCGTGGTCGAGTCCAGTCCGGCGGGGAAGATCCATGGATTGAAACAGGCTCTCCGCCAACCACACTTCCTTCCGGTCGAGGAAATGAACCGTCTCTTGGAGGGAGTGGAGTTGCCACTCCGCGACCGTGCTATGCTGGAGACATTGTATTCTTCTGGAATACGTGTCAGCTCATTGGTGGGACTCGATGTGGGGGATTATGACCCACGCGGTGGGACACTACGGATTCTCGGCAAGGGGGCCAAACAACAGGAGGTTCCCCTGGGCGAACCCGCCATGCAGGTCCTCGATGCGTATCTTGATGAGCGTGGCCAACCGGGGATTAAGGAACCGTTATTCATCAATCCACGGGGAGGACGCTTGACCACGCGCACCGTACAGCGTTTGGCCAAACGCCTGGGATTGCAGCTCGGTATTGGACGGGTGACACCACATATGCTCCGTCACAGCTTTGCCACCCATCTGCTCGATGCAGGCGCCGATCTGCGTGCCATTCAGGAACTACTCGGACATGAATCCCTCAAGACCACCCAGAAATACACGCATGTCACGCTCCAACGGCTCCGCCAAGCCTATGAGCGAGCTCATCCATTGGCGGGAAAGGAGTGAAGACTCCCTACCCCTAGAAGGGATTTGCCGTACTCCCCAGTACCTCCGCGATGCGTTTCCCAAGTTCTCTGAGGTTGTAGGGTTTCTGGATGAATCCCGACAGACCTTCGCCGCTGAACCGTTGGATGGATTCACATTCACTATAACCACTAGAGAGGATCACACGTACATCCGGACGCATCTTCTTCATGGCCCGGAAAGTTTCCAAGCCATCCATGCGGGGCATGGTCAGATCCAAAAGCACACAGGCGATGGTGTCGCCTTCCTTCTCGAACAGTTTGACGGCCTCCTCTCCATCAGCGGCGGAGACCGCTTGGTGACCCAGACGCTTAACTAGCTTCTGGCAGAGAACACGGACCGTCTCATCATCATCCACCACCAGAATCCGGCTTAGGGGGACTATCATCCCGCTACTGAGAGGTGAAGATGTCACTTCGCTCTCGGAACTTGGGATTGTTTCATCGCATGCGGGGAAAAGAACCCGGATGGTGGTTCCTTGCTCAACCGCGCTGTCAACAAGGATGGCTCCCTTATGACCGCGCACAATCCCCAGCAATGCCGACATCCCCAACCCACGCCCCGTAAACTTGGTGGTAAAGAATGGGTCGAAGAGGCGTAGTTGGGTCTCTTCATCCATTCCACATCCCGTGTCCGCCACTTCCACGAATATAAAGAGTCCTGGTTCAGGCTTTTCCTCGATCCGGCTCTTCGCCAGATACTCTTCGTTGCACTCCATCATTCCCGTGGACAAGGTGATGACTCCAGCTCGGCCCTCCATGGCTTCGACCGCATTCGTGAGGAGGTTCATGACGACTTGCTGCATTTGTCCCGCATCCGCTTTAACCGGAGTCTCGTGTGGCGCCAGGTCAACCTTCATCGTAACCGTCCGGGTAATGGCGGTCCGGAACAACTCTACATTTTCCATGACCAGCTTGTTCAGATCCAAATGGGTGATAACAAAATGGCCGCGGCCTGAATAAGCCAGCATCTGCCGGGTCAGATCAGTCGCCCGCCGGGTGGCCTGGATCGCCTGCTTGACTCCCGCGCGGACTGGTGAGGAGGGAGTGAGATCGAGTAGTACCAGATCCAAATTTCCAAGGATGGCCATCAGAAGGTTATTGAAATCATGAGCAATCCCACCCGCCAGCACACCCAAACTTTCCAGCTTCTGTGTGTGCAGCAGCCGGCGCTCCATCTCAAGGCGTTCTTTCTCGGCCCGTCTACGTTCAGTGATGTCCCGGTCAGTACCATGGTAACCAAGGAAAGTGCCATCCACCCCGAAAAATGGGACTCCCGTTGTCTCCAGGACAATCAAACGCCCATCACTTCGCCGGTTCACGTTTTCTATAGCAATGACAGGCTGCCGCTTACTGATAAGTTCAAAGAATATTGCTTCGACCCGGCGTGCCTCATCCTCGGGCATAAAGTCAAAGGGGGTGGCTCCCAGAATCTCATTGGTGGGGTAACCCAGAAATTCCTCTCCCTTGGGACTGACATAGGTGTACCGTCCCGTGGCATCTATTTCCCAGATCCAATCGGAACTGGTTTCTACCAAGGACCGGTAACGCTCCTCGCTCTGGCGGAGAGCTGTCTCGGCCCGCTTACGTTCAGTGATGTCCCGGTTAGTGCCACGATAGCCCATGAGTCTGCCATCGATACTGTAATAGGGTACGCCACACACCTCCATTACGACCAAGTGACCGTCACGGTGCCGGAGTGTATTTTCCATACTGAAGATGGATTGAGATACGGCGATGACCTCTCCAAACAAAGCCCTGACTCGCTCCACCTCTTCCTCGGGCATTAACTCATAGGGAGTTTTCCCGATCACCTCATTGGGATGGAATCCGAGAAGACTCTCGACTCGTGGACTCACATAGGTGATCCGTTCCCCAGTATCCGTCTCCCACACCATGTCGAAGGTGGTTTCCACCAAGGTACGGTAACGTTCCTCGCTCTGCCGGAGGGCTTCCTGCATCTGTTTCCGGGTCACCAAGTCCATCACCAGCGAAGCGATATTCTGGACCGCATCCACATCGTCCTGGGTATATTCCGTGGGCTTGTTTCCCACACCAAAAATTGCCACGACCAAATCCTCGCGCAAGATGGGGATGGCCATCTCGCGAATAACAGGGACATGACCGGGGGGCAATCCCTTACGGTGGGTCAGGTTCGCATAGTCGTTGTGAATGACTGGCTGACGGGCATAGAAGCAATCCACCCACACTCCGGCCTGGCTGATGGGATAATGCTGGCCTTTCGCTTCCGCGCTGCACGGACCATCCAGTGTGTTGGGAGACCAAGTTTGCAGGCGGACATTCTCTTGATCTTTGTCGATCAGGTGAAAAAAACCAATGCGGCTGTCTGTATACGACTCGGCTGCAGCTAAAGCAGCTTGGAGGAGTTCATTAATACTGGCGTGAGCTGCGAGAGACGACAACTCTACACGAGTACGCAGGAGAGATTCGGAACGCTTGCGGCTTCGAATGTCGCGTACAAAGGTGAAGAATTGCCCCCCACCGATGGGCCAGAAGGAAATACTGACCTCGACTTGCCGGATTGTTCCATCTTTGGCTCGTTGGACCGACTCGAATAGATCAGTTCCCTTTGCCATGATCTCGTGGGAATGGGCCAGCATCTCCTCGGGCTGCTCTCCGATATCGAGATCTGCAACGTGCATCGTGAGAAGCTCTTCCCGGCTATAGCCACTCAGAAGGGCATAGGCGTCATTGACCTCGGTAAACCGCCCGTCCCGGTTAATCACCGCGAAGCCATCCGCCGAGGTATCGATCACCGCCCGGTACCGTTGTTCGCTGGAGATGAGTTCCTGGTCAACCTGTTTCCGCCCCAAGATCTCCTTGTTCAAAGCCTCTGTTTCCAACAATAAACTGAGATGTATCCGGCGGACCTCCAGTGCCGCCAGGAAGAGACCTGTCATCAGAAGGCCAAGCCCTGCCCAGAGGAAGGATTTCTTAGCGATGATCTCCAGCACGGAGTTCCTACCAAAGGGGAGGTCTTCGTAGAGCCATGGACACACCAAAAGCAGCTGTACAAGAAGCGATCCAACGATAAGTAGTAGGCCCAATATGAGAGGGATGATTAATTTTTTTAGGAAGAATGTCCTGTAAATCAACAGAAAAACCGAACTACTCACTCCACAAATGGCAATAGAATGCAGGAAGAGTGCTTTGATTGGTTCCAGAATATGGAGGTTCTCCAATGGATCGGTAACCATTTCCACTGTGACCCCAGACATCAGGAACACCACCGGTGCCCAATCGAGAATGGCATCGTATTGCCGTGGTCGGGGAGAGATGAAACTGGAATGGAGCTCAGTTCCCATGGACAGAGTGCTCCCCTGGGGGTCTTGTGGAGAACGCGGCGAGGTAATCCTGCCCATGTCTCAAAGAAAACTCATTCCCTTCTGGAGAGCCGCCTTGAGCGGCTCTCCACATATGTAAAACCACCCTTCAGGCAGTCTGTGTGTTTACCATCCCATTCCATGCAACCATTCCGCGCACAGGGGGGCCCAAGTGGCAATATGCGGTTGTCCTTGCGCGATCCCTAATCCATGTGGTCCCATGGGGTAGATGTGCATCTCGAAGGGAATCCCCTTCGCGCGGAGAGAATGAGCGAACTGAAGGCTGTTCTCAATCGGAACCGCCGCATCATCAGAGGTGGACCACAGAAAAGTGGGCGGAGTGTCATCCCGCACCTGATCCTCCAACGACATCTTGGCCCGCTCAGCCGCGGTGGCATCCTGGCCTAAGAGATTATCGATCGATCCCTGATGGCCAAACCCTTTGGAGCTGATGACTGGGTAGCACAGCACCAGGGCATCCGGACGGCAGCTGACCCTTTCGATGGGGTCGGTGGCATCAGGCTTGCCCGGCTCGAAAAAGACACCCGAGGAGGCTGTCAGATGACCTCCCGCGGAGAAACCAAGGATCGCGATCTTGTCCGGCTTAACTTTCCACTCCGCCGCTTTCTGACGGACCATACGGATAGCCCGCTGCGCATCCATCAGAGGTTCCGGGTGACGATGCGGGCTGACCCGGTAGTCCAGCACAAAGGCCTGAAGTCCGGCCTTGTTGAAGAACTCGGCGATAGGCCATTTCTCATGTTCCGCGCGTCCAGCATAACCTCCACCCGGCACCACGATGACCGCGCCCACTGGTTCATCCGTGTCCAGCAGACAAGTGGTCAGGGTAGGACGGAATCCATCATCTTCCTTCATGGCGGGGGGATTCCCCTCCCAGAGGGGGAGGGTGACTTTTTCCTGTTGACTTGGTGAAACCATGTTGGTGTCCTTTTCTGGGGTCTTTGTGTCTCCTTCTGACCATACCGATGAGGCCTGGAAAGCCAAGAGAAGGATAAAAACCACTGTTATGTGAGAGATCTTTCCTAATCGTTTCATGTTTAAAAACCTCGCATGGGATACGTTATAGCGGTTCCATCCTATATGCTATCTTGAATTCCTCAAGAAGTTGACTTATAGGCCGTTTTTTTGGGAGCCGTGTCATGAAAATCACCAAACTCAATGTCTTCCCGGTGCCTCCGCGCTCAGTGTTCGTCAAGGTTGAAACCGATGAGGGGATCACCGGTTGGGGAGAACCCAGCTTGGAGGGACATGCGCTTACACAGGTGACCGCTGTCCAGGAATTGGGCCGTTATTTGACCGGAAAGAATCCCCTCGAAATCGAACGTCACTGGCAGGCGATGTATCGTGGAGACTTTTACCGGGGTGGTCCGGTTCTGACCAGCGCGATCAGTGGAGTGGATCAGGCCTTGTGGGACATAGCCGGGAAAGTATTGGGCAAACCAGTGCATCAACTCTTAGGAGGACGTTGCCGCGACAAGATTAAGGTCTATGCCGGGATCGGAGGAGACACCCCGGAGCAAGTCGCCGAGAGTGCGCGTCAGGTCCATGCCCAGGGCTACCGCGCGGCCAAACTAGGACCGGTCGATGAGGTTGAGATTCTGGATGGCATCGATGTCATCCGGAGAGCTTACGCCAAGGTGAAAGCCGCCCGTGAGGCGGTCCCGGACGATTTCGATATCCTCCTGGATTTCCATGGACGCCTCGCGCCCGCGATGGCGATCAGCATCATCGATGCCGTGACCGAGCTTCGGCCCTTCTTTGTCGAAGAACCGATCCTGCCAGAGAATGTGGATGCCATGGCCCGTGTGGCTCATGCAGTCAAGGTGCCGATCGCCACGGGTGAACGCCGGTATACCAAGTTCGATTTCCGGGAACTCCTCGAAAAGCAGGCGGTGGCGGTGGTGCAACCCGATTGTTGCCATGCGGGGGGTATCACCGAGTTGAAGAAGATCGCTGCCATGGCCGAGGCCTACTATGTGGCCCTCGCGCCCCACAACCCACTCCATGCCCTTTCAACCGCCGCCTGTTACCAGATCGATGCCTGTTGCCCGAACTTCATCATCCAGGAACGCGGCGCACTGGGCGAAGACATTCTCAAACAGCCCTTCGTGGTGAAGGAGGGATATGTCGACATCCCCACCGGTCCAGGGATGGGGGTCGACGTGGATGAAGAAAAACTCTACGCCATGTCCTGGCAGGACTGGGTCACTCCACGGGTGTGGCACGCAGATGGTTCAGTGGCGGATTGGTAAAGGGTTGGTTTAATATCTCCTCATTGAATTTGGGAGTATCGATTCCCCCCCCACCCCCACCCTCCCCCGCAAGGGGGGAGGGAGAAAAAAACACACTAAAGTGTGAACAACATACAACTCCCTCCCCCCTGGCGGGAGGAGAATGATCTGACAACTCCCTCCCCCCTGGCGGGGGAGGGTGGGGGTGGGGGGGGCTTGTGTGCTATAGATTTCTCAGCCGTCCCGCTTTCTCCGCCGCTTGATCGAGATCTTTGCCACGGATCATGCTCCGCACCGCCGCATTCATCTGGCGCTCGGCGAAGGACATGCTGATCTGATCAAGCCATTTCTGACGTTCGAGGATGGTCTCGCGGCTCTGTCCCTGGACCGCTTCCTTGAGGTCATTAATGGCATCGCGGATCTGGTCCTCCTCGCCATCCTCCAGTAGCAGAGCGGATTCGACAAGTGACTTTTCGGCGGCACGGACCACCCTTTCCGCCTCAACACGGGCATCCACCAGCAGACGTTGTTCCAAGTCCTCGCCGCCATGCTCGAAGGACTCACGCAACATCTTCTCAACCTCCGCATCACTCAGACCATAGGAGGGACGTACCTCGATGAATTGCTCTTTCCCGGAACGTTCATCACTCGCTTCAACCCGTAGGATGCCATCGGCATCAAGCATGAAGGTCACCCCGATCTTGGGAAACCCAGCGGGCAGGGGAGGAATTCCCCTAAGCTGGAAACGGGCCAGACTGCGGCAATCCACCACCATCTCACGCTCGCCCTGGACTACATGGATATCCACGCTGGTCTGCCCATCGACATAAGTGGTGAATTTTTCCGTGGCATTCGTGGGGATGGTGGTATTACGGGGGATGATCTTGGCCACCACACCGCCATAGGTTTCGATTCCCAGAGAGAGCGGGGTGACATCCAGCAGAAGCATGTCACGAGAAATGCCCGACAGGATCCCCGCCTGGACCGCCGCGCCCAGGGCCACCACCTCATCGGGATTGATTTCACAATGCGCCGGGCGTCCAAACAGACGCTCCACCTCGCGCCGTACCAGGGGCACCCGTGTGGAACCACCCACCAGCACCACCTCATCCACATGCCGGGGTTCCAGGCCCGCATCCTTAAGCGCGGACTGACAGCTTTCGAGAGTCCGGCGCACGAACGGAACCATGAGCTGCTCGACCTCCGTACGAGTCCACTCTCTCTCGTATCTCCCCGTGGGATGATTAAAGAGAAGGGGATACGACTCCTCATCGGACAGGTGCAGCTTCAAGGCCTCACAGGCCAGGCGCAGCCCCTGAAGGGTGGCGGGATCCTGGGGATGTATCCCTTGGGCCGCAAGCTCGGCCAACACCCCTTTGGCGATGGCATGGTCGAAATCATCTCCGCCAAGGTGGGTGTCACCATGGGTGGCGAGGACCTGAAAGATGCCCTCCTGAAGTTTTAGCAGAGAAAAATCGAAGGTGCCTCCACCCAGATCATAGACGGCGATGATCCCCTCGTGCTTTTGTTGCAGGCCATACGCCAGCGAGGCGGCGGTGGGCTCATTGAGCACCCGGCGGACATCCAGGCCGGCCAGCATCCCAGCATCCTTGGTGGCTTGACGTTGGCTGTCATTGAAATAAGCAGGGACAGTAATAACCGCCGAGGAGACCGGTTCCCCCAGGTAGTCCTCGGCTTGTTTCTTGAGTTTGGAGAGGATCCTGGCCGAAATCTCAGGCGCGGAATAATACTTGCCTCCCATGCGCAGCCGTACGATATCCTTCTCATCCGTGTTGAACTGGAAGGGAACCATGGAGGCCATCTGAGCCAGGTCCTTAACCCCACGTCCCATGAAGCGCTTGATCGAATAGACCGTATCGAGGGGGTGGGACTCCAGGCGTTGTTTGGCGTCCTCCCCCACTTGTAGGCCACCCTGTTCATCCATCGACACCACCGACGGAACCAGACGGCGTCCCTGGCCGTCCGGGATGATGGTGGGTTGTCCATTAAGGGTGTAGGCCACCAGCGAGTTGGTGGTTCCCAGGTCGATGCCCACAATGGGGCCCTGACGCTGGGTGGATTCACGCTGGCCAAGAATGGGTATGTTTCTCATGCGGAGTTCCCTAAAGTAGACTCGATATTATCGATAATGCGGCGCAGGTAATGCGATCTGTCGATGATGGAGCGCATCTTCCCAAAGATTGTCTTCCGATCCGCTTCATCTGCTTGGTCATACTCACGGCACAAGACCTCGAGCTGCCCGCTGGTTCCCTCCAGACGCTCCTTCATCTCCTCTAAGCCAGCTTTTAACTGATGCGCCAAGGGGCCACGCTCACTCTCTTCAGCGGATTGAAATTCATCGAGTTGTTCCTGCAACTCGAGTATCTCCATCATCAAGTCGGGTGGAACCTGATTCTTGGGTGTGTTTTGCTCGAATCCGGAGAGACGCATCAGGTAGGCGATTCGTTTGGCTGGGTCACGTAGGGTGTCATAAGCGCGGTTCAAAGTGGCGGCCCTAGCCAGAGCAGCGGTCTGCTCGGAACCGGGACGGCTCTGGTAGAAGTCGGGATGGAACTGCCGTGAAAGACGGTAGAAGGTCTTCTCCAACGCCTTCAGGTCGATATCGAGTTTAATTGGGAGTTCCATGAACTCGAAGTAGCTAACCCGGTCTGGCAACGGCAGGATATGCTCGCAGGAGGTACAGAAATGGACTTGATTGGGGATGGTAATCCCACAACTGTCACACAAGCGTTGGCCGGAGGTGTCTTGGGTCATGATTCTTCCTTCCGTCAGCGGCCCTAGATTATTCAATGGGCCGTTAATCGTAGGATGTTGGTGGAGACACAGGAAATCAAGACATTGCATTGGGAGTCCACGCTTCAGCGTGTCCCTTTTATGGAGTAGCGATTTTAACCGCGTGTGAGCTCCTCCATGCGATTGAATTCGCTACTCCGCCTCCGTATGTTGTTCACACTTTAGTGTGTTCTCGTACGTTGTTGGCGCTTTTGCGTGCACAGAACAAGACAACAAAAACTACTCGCAATCCCACATGCTCAAGCATGAACAACATGCGGGCAAAGAGACTCCTACAAGGATGAAGTTGTCTTCTTGCTATATCTTGGGCAGTGTGATGTTCACCTGGCCCTGGTATTTCCCCTTGCGGTCGCCATAGGAGACCTCGCACATGCCATCCGCCGCCAGGAAGATTACCTGGGCGATCCCCTCATTGGCGTAGATCTTCGCGGGCAGGGTCGTGGTGTTGCTGATCTCCAGCGTGGCGGTACCCTCCCACTCCGGCTCGAAAGGGGTCACATTGGTGATGATCCCACAGCGGGCATAGGTGGACTTGCCAACACAGATGGTGATGACATCGCGCGGGATGCGGAAATATTCCACTGTCTTGGCCAGCGCGAAGGAGTTGGGCGGAATGATGGCGACATCGCCCTTGAAGGAGACCATTGAACGCTGGTCGAGCGACTTGGGATCCACAATCGAGTTGTTGACATTGGTGAAGATCAGGAACTCATCGCTGACCCGGATGTCATAGCCATACGAGGAAAGCCCGTAGCTGATCACATCCTTGCGGATCAGATGGTCCTCGAACGGCTCGATCATGCGGTGCTCGAGAGCCATCTTACGGATCCACCAGTCTGGTTTGGCGCCCATATACAAAGTCCCCTCTCAATATGGCTTAGTTTTCCGGTTGATCCAGCTCGAAGGTTTCGATGTGAAATTGGATTGCGGACAATACATCCTGCAAGGCTTCCTCATAAGAATCGCCTTCTCCGATCACAACACCCTGGATGCCAACTGGGTAGGCCACGAATCCATCCGGAAGCTGCTCTACAACAATCCTCACCGGAGGCATGACCGGAGACCTATACCATTGTTTGAAAGCGGGGGCAAGCAATGGACAGGGGGGACTTACATGGCAATAATCTAGGTGGTATGTGAAGTGACCCCTAGAGGAGGCGCAAGTGGAGGAGGAACTACACCAATGCCAGGAAAGAAATCTCCACCTCTTCTATCAAAAGCCCCAAGTGACCCCCTTTTTCCGGCCATAGAGGGGGAGGTTCACCCCTTGAAGCTGTACCACGGAATCCAAGTGGCCTCCAAGCCGGATGTATTCAAAGAACTGATACAACTCTGCGAGGAATGTGCCCAAGAAAACTGGGATGGCTATAATGGGGCCGCAGTTTCGGCAGAAACCGCAACCTGGGCTGAGACCATGCTCCGGAATCTCCCTCCAGATATTGAACCACCCACTCTTTCAGCCGAGCCGGATGGCATGATTTGTCTTGAGTGGTACCGGTCTCCTCAACAAATCGTTTCTGTCAGCATTGGGGGAGAAGGTACTCTTTATTACGCGGTACTGGTCAATGACACGGAGGAAAATGGCCATTTCCCTCCTGGTACAATCTGGCCAAGGAAGATTTTGGATTTGGTTAAAAAGGTCTTGGCTGGATGAGCTCCCTTGAGGGCATTACTCCAGTATCAGCAGCGGAAACAGTCGCCCGCTATATCCTTTACCACCGCTGGATTCGCTCATCAGACAACAGTACCAAACCCGAAGCCTTCATACCTCATCCCTATCAGGAGTTATCTGTCACCAGACATATTGGACTTACCGGGCAAGAGGTCTGGGAGTTGGGGCGGGATGTAGCCATTTCACAAGAGAAGCCACTTCTAGGGAGAGCGGATCTCCAAGTCGAAACCATCCTCAAGATGGGGCTCTCTATTGAACCAGATGAACCACCCCAAAACCATGCGAATATCAAAGGATTCCCACCCGGAAAGAGCGAACAGAAAAGCATCGCAATTAGGATTGCGGTGAAAGCAAGGTTTGTCCCCTCACCACCAGGGGAGGGGAATTGATCATCACTTCACCTGCCCCACCAGCCTCTCGAACCTCTCCGAAATCCCTTTCCAATTGATGACCTTCGGGAAGGCATCCACGAAGGCGGCGCGGTTGTTCTGGTACTTGAGGTAATAGGCGTGCTCCCAGACATCAACCACAAGCAGAGGGACATTGGCCCATTGGGATAAAAGTTGGTGATTCTGGGTTTGCAGGATGACCAGTTTGCCCGCCGCGATGGACCAGGCCAGAACTCCCCAGCCGGAACCCTCCACCGCCTTGGTGGCCGCTTTGAGATGGGCCAACATGGCATCAAAGCTCCCAAAATCCTTTTCAATGCCTTTTTTGAGTGCCTCATTGGGTTCCCCAACCTCGGCGGGAGGAGCCATCCCCACCCAGAAGAGGGTATGCAGAAAATGCCCGCCGCCATGGAAGGCCGCCTGCTTGGACCAATGGGCCACGAGATCATAATTCCCATCTTGACGCGCCTTGGCCAGTTCCTCCTCGGCCTTGATCAAGCCCTTCACATAGGCATCGTGATGTTTGTCATGGTGAATCTTCAAGGTCTGCTCATCGATCACTTCGGAGAGGGCATCATAAGGATAAGGAAGCGGGGGCAGGACATACTTGCCATCCTTGTCCACCGCTCCGGGGAAGAGAGACTTCATGGCATTGGCATGGCCACCCGATGGGGCCTCCGCCGCCAAGGCTGCCTGCCCTCCAAGGATCACACCACCCAGGGCCGACATCGTGCCCGCCGCCAGAAACTCACGTCTGCTCGCTTCGTTCATCGTCCGTGACTCCTTGTCCTTTGCGTTGCTGGAAGAGGTGTTCGCCCGCGAACACTAAAACTGGGAGTCCCATCCGGGTAACTCCCCCGGTTTTCATGCCGTTGTCTTCAGTTTAGGAAGCGAAGGAAGGGAGAGCAATGGTGGGTTTTTGACTGTCTGTTTTTGTAACTTGTTGGGTCTTCCCCCCAAGGAGTAGACTTACTGATATTAGCCAGTACCCATTTTCATTCTGTCACATGGGGAGGTCCACACCCGATGCTCAAGCGGTTGTTTCCAACGGCTTTGTTCCCTCTCCTTCTTCTGTCACTCGCCTCATTCGGCGCAATGACTGTTCTTCAAGAGGGCACTTGGCCCGATACCTGGCCGAAAGAACTGGAACCTTACCGGCCTCGTGCGCTGACACTCGGTCTTCATGCTGGCCATCAAGAGGATATCTATGTGATCCCCTTTCAGAACCGTGAGGAGTTCGAGGCCGCCTGGCCGCACCTCCTCAAAGTGAGAAGCCCCAAATCTCCAGTCACTCTGGAACGCAGCCCCTGGAAGTTTGTAGATAATTGGGTGGCGGCGGGAGTACGAGTGCTCCATCCCCGCATCACGCACACACCCAACTTTACCACCCCAAATTGGCCCAAGGACATCGAAATGCAGTCTGGTGAGTTCCCAGAGTATGTGGTTCAACACCTTGGGAAGTGGGTGCCACCCACGGGTGACTTTTTAAGAGATGGATTCGCCTATCGCGCGCGTGTGGACATCGTGCTGGTGGTGGATGATAACATCGTGAACCTCGCGCGGATCACGCTCCCGGAGGACGCGAAGGTGATCGACAAGCGGAAAGAGGAGAAGAAAGCGGGAGATTCCACTATCCGCAAAACCGTTCCTTGACAACCTCAAAGAACCTTATATTCTATTAATAGTAGACAACACCTTGCCGAACTCGCCTTCACTTTATGTGGGGGCCAGGCGGCGGATCCTACAGCCGCACTTGCGGCTGTAGTTGTTTCTGGGGGATCTGGTGCTTCTCCCGAAAGGGGAGCAAAGGTTTTTTCCTTCACAACCTTCACGCCGCGAAACGTACCACTTCGAGTTCAGAATCCGCATCAACTCTTTCATGGATCTGCTCCACTCGCTCCATAATCGGATCCTCAATCAGGAACTACTGGCAATTTCCACACTGAAGCACCGGAAGGTCTTTGAGGATCACAATCGTCTTATCACTCACCTTGAAGGGGAGGTCGGTACAGATTGGGGTCATTTCACCACCGCAAACATGACACTTCATGGTTTTCTCCTTCTGAAGTCCGCACTCCACTCTGACGGATCGTGAGGATGAATCAGTTGAAGATTGCTGTTAGCACAGATTATAATCTTCATTAATCGATAATTGAAATGGAGACTATTTTACGATACTTGCCTGAAAAATTCCTTCCCAAATTTCAACTGAGGCTCTAGAATTGCATAATGGCTAGGAACACGCACCCTTCCACCAACAAGCCCCCTTTCTCTGAACGATGGGAGAATCACCCCTTTCGCTGGTTGTGCTTGGCTGTTGGGGTCACATTCAGCGTCGTCATCTCAGTTGAGGAACTCCTGAGAATTCCAATCTTAAATGAGCGGATCGAATTCAGAGACGACAAAATTCGGGAATACGAAAACAAGCTCTCCGAGTTGAGCCAAGACTCTTCCTATCCAACCTCGACGCCTTTCCCCACTGCTACATCAAATTTTATTCCCTCCCCATCCTCGACACCTTTCCCCACCATCGTATCGGCTGTTCTCCCCTCTGCAACCAACAGCACCTCACCAAATCTGCTACAAGTTGGTACTACAATACCAACAACCACTCCGAGTCCAACTCCATCCAGTCCGAGCGTTGAAGTGAATTTGCCTGATGTTGGCTTCAAGAGGTTCATAAAAAAGACGCTGGGAAAAGTGGAGGGACCAATAACCAATATTGACCTACGGAGTATTAAAAGCTTGGAAATTCAAAGCGAATATCGGATTACTGACTTTGAGAGTCTCCAGTTCTGCACAAACCTTCAATACCTAAAAATCACTGAATCTGTTGGTATCAAACAAATTGATCAAATTTCCGGTCTGACTCTCCTTACATATCTGGAGCTTGAGAATTTCCTTGAACTTGAAAACCTCTCTGCTCTCTCTCATCTTGAACAACTGACATTTTTACGAGTTGAGAGCCATAAAGTGACTGATCTCTCACCTCTGGCGAACCTTAAGAAACTTTCCCAGCTCCGTATCCAGGGAGCGCCGATTTCTGATTTAACACCACTCCAGGGACTAACAGACCTAACCTATTTGGAGGTATCCGGCGGTCACGTCGAAAGCATTGAATCCTTAGCAAACCTACCCAACCTTCAAACCGTCATCCTATATGGGAACCAGATTACAGATATCGAGCCGCTTGTTCGGAATAAAGGCATTGGTATAAACGATACTGTTAACCTTGGAAAGAATCCCTTAAACGAGAATGCGATCAAGGTCCAGATCGAGATGCTTCGAGATCGACTAGCTGAAGTCAAGTATGAAAATTAACGATAGGCAGAGATAGAAGATCTAGCCCGCCTACTAGAAAAGAGTTCGTCATCGGACATAACCCAACGACTTTTACCCAATACAAAAAAGGCTGGCGAAGAGCTCCCTCTCCGCCAGCCTTTTTTGATCTATTGCATTGACCTTACGCGTTCGCCTTTGCCATCTCCTCGGCGTTTTCCTTGGCCATCTCGATACTGCCCATCATATAAAAGGCCTGCTCGGGAAGGTCATCCAGTGCGCCGGAGAGGATCTCCTTGAAGCCGGCCACGGTCTGCTCGCGACGGACATACTGCCCAGGTCGTCCACTGAACTGCTCAGCCACGAAATTGGGCTGGGAGAGGAAGCGCTGGATCTTACGGGCACGGGTCACGGTGAGCTTGTCATCATCGGAAAGCTCATCCATTCCCAGGATGGCGATGATGTCCTGGAGATCCTTGTAGGTCTGCAAGACCTTCTGGGTTTGACGTGCGACCTGGTAGTGCTCCAGGCCGAGGATATCCGGTTTGAGGATGCGCGAGGTCGAATCAAGCGGATCGACCGCCGGGTAGAT